>DAOUJI010000109.1:0-6437 GCA_034422875.1 Dehalococcoidia bacterium
CTGCTTGAGTTACTTGCGTGACCGTGGTCTGTGTCGCATCGAGGCCAGCCGGGAGGCGGAAGACGCATGGGTTGATTACGTCGTCCAGGGGACTGCGGGGACTCTCCGCACCAAGGCCACAACCTCCTGGCAAGTTGGCACAAACATTCCAGGCAAAGCAAACGCCGTGCTCAGCAGCAGCCCTGACACTGCCCCGGTCTATCGGGCCAAGCTCACAGAGGTTGCGGCCAACGGTTATGAGGGGTTTGTGCTTCAGTGATTGGTTCGCCGACCTCGGCGCTGCCAAGCTGATTCCCGTAACGAGATAGTCGACGATATGCCGGGGTCCTGGCCCGTTTATGTGCCAGAGGGCCAGGACTCGCTGCGGTCTGATTGAACGCTCCTTTTCTCAAGGAATGTGAACGACATATATTTATGCTATTGCCCAAGCAAGGGATTCCATGTCGTTCGTATCAGGATTATCGATATATCAAAAATTAACTATATGGATGCCTTTCCAATCCCGATCTAGCAGAATGTAGCCACAAAGACTATTGTCTGCTAGCATGGCGTCCTGATGAACATCTGATTGGAGATGCGGAAGCTGTCATGAGAGTCCCAAAGCTTCGGACTTATGGGCCGATGATGGCTGCGATGGTCCTCATGGGCGCCGTTGCCTTTTCATCGAGTTTGGCCCCTGCCCAAGCCGCCACCCATTCTCATACGGCATCACCCAGTGATTGCTCATCGGGCGTAGCCGTGCCTGACCCCGCCGAAAATCCGGGGTTGGTGTCCGATTGCGAGGCGCTTCTGGCGGTGCGGGACACCTTGGCCGGACGAGCCACCCTGAACTGGTCAGCGGAGACTCGTATAGACCAATGGGAAGGCGTTGGCGTCGGCATCGTGGGCGAGGCTGTGGGCGTCACGATGATTGATCTCGAGGGCCGCCAGTTGAACGGGGCGCTGCCTGCTGAGTTGGGAGAGCTTTCCAGCCTTCAATATCTGTTCCTCGGCGACAACCAGCTGACCGGGCAGATACCTGCCGAACTGGGGAGACTGCCATATTTGATGTATCTGACCCTTAACGACAACCATCTGTATGGGAGGATACCCACCGAACTGGGCGCCCTCTCCAACCTGCAGGGGCTTCACCTCAACGGCAACGGCCTTATCGGCTACATACCTGTCGAGCTGGCCCAACTCTCCGACCTGCGAAACCTCGTACTCTACGACAATCATTTGACCGGACCCATACCGACTGAACTGGCCGACCTTGTGAATCTAATGGTATTGCATCTGTCGCTCAATCGATTGATAGGGCCGATACCGTCCGAGTTGAGCAGGCTCTCCAACCTGGAATGGTTGGACCTCTCATATAATCGATTGGAGGGTCCTATCCCAGCGGAACTGGGCGGTCTAGCGCGCTTGAGAATACTGTACCTCAGTTTCAACAGTCTGAACGGCGCCCTCCCTGCCGAACTGGGCGCCCTCTCCGGCCTGGAGGAACTGGTCCTACATACCAACGAACTGACGGGCCCGTTACCGGACGGACTTGGCGGACTCATCAACCTCTGGCTGCTCGATCTTGATGACAACCAGGTTTCAGGATCGATTGTAGAACTGTCTTACCTGGAGAGCCTGGAAATCCTGCTCCTTTGGAAAAACCTGTTGTCCGGACCAGTCCCCTCGGAGTTAGGCAAGCTTCCCAATCTGAGGCGCTTGGACCTTAGAGAGAACCAGCTGACCGGTTTGATTCCCGGGGAACTGGGCAATATATCCACCCTTCGTGAGCTGCACCTCTCCGACAACCGCCTGACCGGCAGGATTCCCAGCGGGTTGGGTAATCTCCAGAATCTGGAATTCCTGCGATTGTCCGGGAACGAATTGACCGGTTGCATTCCGGTGACATTGCGAGATGTACCGCAAAGGGATTTTGCCGCCTTGAAGCTGCCGTTCTGCCCCACACTCTTGACCGCACTGAGCGTTGGGCCGAGGCCGCTGGACCCCGAGTTCGCCCCAGAGCAAACCGAATACACTACGACTTCCGGCATCTCTCCTATCACCGTGGCAACGACGGTTAAGAGGGGTACAGCCGTGCTGTTCAGGGATGAGCAAGGGAATGAAATACCCGACATGGATACTGCTCAAGAGGGTCATCAGGTCGAAATAGGGGGAAAGGGCGCCACGATCAATGTGGAAGCAACATCTGCCGATGGTCGGGTGGTCAACACCTACACCGTCAAGGTCAAGTACGAGGACTTGACTGGCAGGTACGATGCCAACAACAACGGCGTTATCGACCGGGACGAAGCGCTCACTGCGGTGGCGGACTACTTTGCGGGAGCCATAGGGAGGGACGAGGTCCTAATTCTCATTGCCCTCTATTTTTCATCCGTATAGGACCGTCTCCGAGACTTCCTTACATAAGCGACGGAGACTCGGAGTTAGTACGGAAGGTTGGTGTCAGGGTGTTCCCGCATGTAGTTGGCTTGGCGGACGCCGAAGTCCTCCTGGAGCTGTATAGTGAGGCCGCCGTCGACGACCAGCGAGTGGCCAGTGATGAAAGCCGCTTCGTCGGAACTGAGGAAAACCACTGCGTTGGCTATGTCCTCCGGCTTGCCCAGCTTCCTCAACGGGTACTGGTCCTCGAAGAACCGCTCTCCCGACGGGTTGTCGTTCCAACCGGCCCGGAGGCGTTCTGTGACTATGTGGCCGGGACAGATGGCGTTCACCCTGATGCCCATCGGGCCGAAGTCGGTGGCCATCTGCCTCGTTACACCTAGCAGCGCCGCCTTCCCCGCCTCGTAGACCAGCTTTCCTGGCGCCGTGAGCAGGCCGTGGACTGAAGAGATGTTTACGATGCTGCCAGCGCCCGTCTTGCGCATTTCCGGCACGGCGTACTTGGTGGCCAGGAATATGGACTTCACCAAGAGGGTCATTCCAACGTCCCACGCTTCTTCCGTGACCTCGACGGCGCTCCCTTCCCCGCCCCCGTGAGCAGGGCTATAGGCGTTGTTGACTATGATGTCCAGCCTGCCCCACAGCTCGGTCGTCCGGTAAATCATGGCTTTGATGTCGTCGTGGCGGCCTAGATCGGCCCTTATGCTCTCAGCGATGCCGCCCTGTCTCCTGATGGTCTCAACGTTGCCCTCCGACGCGGCGGCGTCTATGTCGGCGATCAGGACTTTCGCTCCCTCCTCGGCGAGCCGCCGTGCGCAGCTCCCGCCGATTCCTTGGGCGCCGCCTGTCACAATGGCTGCCTGGCCTTCCAATCTACCCATTGCTCACCTCCGTATGCGGGGTCGTTGATTCCTTGTCGATGAGTTTGACGATTTCTTGAGCCCGTTGGCGGAATGTGACTGGTCGGACCGCCTTCGGTCATCCACTGGGAACGCTGGTCTCTGTGAATGGGAGGTTATTCGACCGGGTTGCTGCGCCTGGTGGGAGTGTCGGCGATAAAGCCGGAGAGGTTCAGAGCGGTGTGAATCAGGCCTGTGTGGGAGTAGGCTTGGGGAAAGTTGCCCAGTTGCCGGTCGATGACGGGGTCGAACATTTCCGCGAAGAGTCCCAGGTGATTGGCCCGCTTGGTGATCATTTCGTGGAAGTAATCTAAACCCCGGTCGGTCTGCCCTGTATAGATAAGGTTTCCAATCAGCCAGAAACTTAGCAGAGTGAAGGCTCCCTCCCTCTGGCCTTCCAGCCCGTCGTCCGTCTCTTCCGGCAGGTACCGCCAGACCAGTGGGCCTTCGGTCAGCTCCCGCTCGATGGCGTCCACATTTTGCCGGATGCGAGGGTCGTCGCGCGGTATCAGTCCCAGGAAAGGTATGGCGAGGTTCGAAGCGTCCAGGGCGTCGGAGCCGTACCGCTGACGGAACGCTTGCTTGGAGGAGCTCCAACCCTGGTCCAGGATTTCGTTCTTTATCCCGTCAGCGGCGAGAGACCACCGCCTGTACAACCGTCTGTGTCCCGTAGAAGCGGCAATGTAGGCGGCCTGATCGAGAGCCGCCCAGCACATCACTTTGGAGTACACGAAGTGCTGCTGGTCGCCCCGCACTTCCCATACTCCACGGTCCTTTCGCTGCCAGTTGTTCATGACGGTTTCCGCCAGAGAGTGGACCAGCTCCCAGGCTTCCTGCGGAATCTCTCCACGGAGCACCAGCAGTGAATGGATGGAGAGGATGACTTCTCCGAATACGTCCATTTGGAGATGATCGGCCGCAGCGTTTCCGACCCGTACCGGACCGGAGTTCTCGTATCCCCTCAGGTGGTCGAGAGTGTATTCCTGGAGGGATGAAGTCGGGCTGATGCCGTAGACGATCCGAGTTTTCCGACGGCCTAGCTGGCACTGTTCCAAGAGCCAGTGCATGTAGTGGTCGGCCCCGTAAGAATCTCCCAGACGATAGAGGATATCCACGGTGAACGCCGTGTCGCGCAACCAGGAGAATCGGTAGTCCCAGTTGCGGGAACCGCCTATTGTCTCCGGCAGGCTGGTGGTGGGCGCGGCGACAATGGCTCCGGTGCGTTGGTACATCATGAGGTGAAGAGCCAGAAAGGAGCGGACGACGGAGTCCCGCCACAGCCCCTCGTAGTTCATTCTGGCCACCAAACCCCGCCAGTAACGCTGGGTATGCTCCAGCTTCTCGACGGTGCGGCGACGTTCCAGGCTGGCCGGACGCCCGTGGCCGTAGGACAGCACTAAGGTTGCTGTTTCTCCTTCTGTCAGGGTGAAATCGTGCACGACGCCCCGGTCGTCAAAGGGCAGAGGGATGTCGGCCAGCAGGGTCATGGTCTGGCGGCCGCCCCGAGCCTGGACTGCGGCCCCGCCGGAAACCCCGCCTATTGAGCGAAAAGTGGGGACGGTGCGCGCGTAGTCGTGCCTGGGCTGGAAATCGCAGCGGAGTTCCACGGTCCCAACCAGGCATTTGACTATGCGGTGGATTTCGTAGGGAGCGTCCCGAGGCGTCTCAGGGTTGTCGTCGTGGTCAGCAGGAGCGGGCATGAAGTCGGTGACCGAAACGATTCCCGAGGCGGTGCGGAAAGTGGTCTCGAGGACGTTAGTGTCTTCTATGTACTCTTGCCGGGTCTCGATGATTGTGGAGGTGGGGCTGATCCGGAAATGACCGCCGACATCCCGATCAAGGACGGCGGCGAACACGCTGGGAGAGTCGAAGCGCGGAAAGCAACACCAGTCAATGGAGCCGTCGGTCCCGACGAGCGCCGCTGAGGACATATTGCCAATCAGTCCGTAACTGTACACGCTTGCTGAGGGTTGGCCCGTCCTGGTTGGTTTAGGTGAATTTATCACCGGAACACAAAGTTGTGCAATGAATAACGCTGCAGTTTCTGTGTATGTTTCCCCATCGTCGGATGTGGGAGTAGAGAACGGACCGGTGGGAATCGGCTCCCTCTGGTCAGTCCAGCCGGTAGTGAAAGTAGGCGGCGACTACAAGGTCGTGGAGTTCCAGGCAGTGTCCCCTCAGTTGGACCAGGAAATCGTTTCGTCCTCCCCCGTCAGGCCATTCGTAGCGGACCATCTCGCGCACCCTTGCTGCCAGCCGCCTCGCCTCGAGCCCGGGGGCCGTGTCCGGTCCGGGGCCGCAACCGGCAAGCGTCACTTCTGCTTCGTCCAGTGAGCGGCAGAGAGATGCGGGCAGAGCCGGATCCGACACCAGCAGGTCCAGAGCCTGTTCCTGATGCACCTCAACTCCGTGCCTGCGACCGTAGGCGTCCAGGGCGTGATGGGCGCGGAGAAGGGTAGTCCATCCCACGGCGGAGGCATCGTCGTCCTCCGCTTCGGCCATCTGTACTAGAAGCAGAGCGGTCAAGAGTTGCGACCGCTCTATAAGTCTGCCCAGCCTCAGGAAGCTCCAGCCTTCGTCCCGGTACATCGTGGACTCCGCCACTCCTGAGAATGTGTCCATCTCCCTGGACAAGTCCGCGTAGAAGGTTTCCGGCGTCCCGGTCCATATGTCCCGAATGGCCATCTGTTGGACTTTCAAGTAGGCCAGATTGAGGGACGTCCACATCTCGGCGCTGACGCAATGGCGCATCTGTCGAGCGTTTTCCCGGACCATGGAAAAACAGCTCCACACCGAATTGGGGTTGGAGCGTTCGAAGGTGAGGTCGTCGGCCAAGGTGTAGGAGTCGGCCAGGGTATAGTAATCGTCGTCGCTAATGGCCAGGCTGCCGCCGGGCGGTTCACGGCCTATGCTGGAATAGAGGCGTCGCCAGCCGAAATATATCTCCCGCACTGGCCGGTCGGCTAATGATTCGGCCTGCAAACGGAGCAGACGGCAGAGGCTCTGGGTCCGTTCCATGTAACGGCCCATCCAATAGATGCCTTCTGCGCTGCGTGAGAGCATATCGCCGTTCCTTTTAGTCCTCCAGCACCCAGAAGTCCTTGCCCCCGCCGCCCGGGCTTGAGTTGACAACAAGGCTCCCTTTGCGCAGGGCGACAC
>DAOUJI010000110.1:0-35724 GCA_034422875.1 Dehalococcoidia bacterium
CGGAGCCCGGATAAGGTTCCTATTCGGCGTAACCATCCTCATGACGAGTTTGTCGGTGGCGCTGAGACAGCTTGCCGATGCCCCCGGCCCCGACGCCCTGTCCTATGCCGCGGCGGCTATACTATTAGGGTTCTCGGGCCTGATGTGTCTTATAATTGCGTTGGAGTTCATCGGAGCCATGTTCGCGTCCGAATCTCACCACGGGTCCTCGCATCGAGAAATGCATCATCCGGCGCCGGACGACGTGGAAAAGGAGTCTTAGAATGCCCAGCTATGTGTTGCTGCTGAACTACACAGACAAAGGAATCCAAAACGCCAAGTACATGCCTCAACACATAAGCGCCTTCAGACAGGCCGTGGAGGCCGCGGGCGGGAAGATGCCCCAGGTCTATCTGACCATGGGCGCTTTTGACGTAGTTGCGGTCATCGAGGCTCCCAGCGACGAGACGTGCCTGTCCATCGTCCTGACTCTGGCAAGCGTTGGCAACGTCAGGAGCACGACCCTGAGGGCGTTCCCGGAAAACGACATCCCGGAGGCGGTGAAGGGCGTGCCGTCGTTGGAGGATGACTTCAGCCGGATACTGGACTTCATGACACCGTCGGGAGAGTCTACGTAGAACAGAGGGTACGGACGGTTTCCTGTGCCAGTTCCGGCGGGACGTCCCGGCTGACTACGGCCTTGCCGAGGCTTTCTAGAAGCACCCACTTAACGGAACCCGCTTCCGTCTTCTTGTCCATGGTCATGGCAGCCAAGACCTTGTCAGAGTCAACGCCGGGCGCTTCCACCGGCAGTCCGAACCGCTGGAGAATCCGCCGTTGCCTCTCCAAGAGGTCCGGGGGAGTGAACCCCAGCGTCTGGCCTATGCTGGCAGCCCCCATCATCCCCACTGACACCGCTTCGCCGTGCATGTACTCGCCGTAGCCTGCGGCGGCCTCGATTCCGTGGCCTATGGTGTGGCCATAGTTGAGCAGGGTCCGGATGCCCAGGGTCTCTCTTTCGTCCTGGCTCACGATTTCGGCCTTTATAGCCATGCTCCGCTTGATTACCTGAACGGCCAACTCACGCACCTCGGGTCCGGTGGACTCTTCATTGAGCCCTGCCAGAGACTCCGCGTGCTCCTCAAAAAGGTCGAATAGCTCTGAGTCAAGTATCAGGCCATGCTTGATGGCCTCCGCCCATCCTTCGGCCAACTCCCTTGTCCCCAGGCTGGACAGCGCGGATGCGTCGGCCAGGACGGCCTTGGGCTGGTAGAATGCGCCCACAAGGTTCTTACCCTGGGGCAGGTTGACGGCCACCTTGCCGCCTATTGAGGCGTCCACCATCGCCGCCATGCTGGTGGGGACCTGAACAAAGGGCATTCCTCTCAGAAAGGTGGCGGCGACGAATCCGGCCAGGTCTCCCACAACCCCGCCGCCTACAGCTACGATCGTGTGTCCCCGTTCGGCTCGCCGCTCCACGAGCCACTCATAGACCTTCTCCGCCACGTCCAAGCTCTTGCTCTGTTCGCCCGCCGGAAGGATGAAGCAGTGGGCTTCGATGCCGCTCTTTTGGAGCGACCGCTGGGCTGTGCGTCCGTGGCTGGGGAAGACATTGCTGTCGCTGATAACGTAGACAGGGCCGCGTATCCCGATTTCCAGCAGATGGTCGCCCAAGTCATCCAGCAGGCCCCAGTCCACTAATATGGGATAGCTGCCCCCGGCGTGATTGACCACCGCAGCGGTCCTGGATTGGTCCATGCTTTCTCCTTGTTTCCGGGCTGCTATGCAGGCGTGCCTTTCGTTTGCTCAGACCGAAGCCGCCAAAGTTCGATCACTTTAGCCGCCGCCTCTTTAACGGACAATTCTTCTGTATCCACAGTTTCGTGGGCAAGTGAATAGGACTCCCGTCTGCTTTCCTTAAGTTCCCTGATGCGCTCCAAAGGCGCAGACACGGCAAGCATGGGCCTGCGTTCCCAAGGCCCGGCCTGGTTTTGTCTCAGGCGCCGGTATATGGACTCAGGCGACGCGTCCAGGCAGACAACCAGCCCTGAACTCAATAGCGTGTTGCGATTGTCAGTGTCTACCATGGCCCCGCCCCCGGTGGATATAACCTGCCTGGCGCCCTGGGAAACACGGCCTAGCTCCTCCCGCTCCGTGCGTCGGAACACGTCTTCTCCATCTTCGGCGAAGATGCTCTGAATGGGCTTGCCCTCGCGCGCCTCGATCTCCAAGTCAACGTCCACAAAAGCCCAGCCAAGCTCCTCAGCGACAACACTTCCCACCTGGCTCTTGCCCGTGCCGGAGAATCCTACGAGGATGATGTTTTCCATCCGGAAACGCCTATTGCTAGTCCGGCCCGGTTGTGGACTGCCTGGGGCCCACTGTCTTCATGTAAGACTTGTAGTTGCGCTTGGTCTCGGGGATGCTGTCCCCGCCCATCTTTTCCATGAAGGCATCGGCCAAGACCATTGCCACCACAGATTCTCCGATTACTCCCGCTGGAGGGACCTGGCACACGTCAGAGCGTTCGTAATGCGCCTGCACCAACTCGCCCGTGTCCAGGTCCACCGAAGGCAGCGGTGAGAACAACGTCGAAATGGGCTTTATTGCGAAACGGGCCAACAAGGGCATTCCGTCGGTCATGCCCCCCTCGGTTCCACCGGAGCGGTTGGTGCTGCGAGTCCACGGGCGGTCAGGGTCCGATACCGGGTCTATAACGTCGTGCACCAGAGAGCCCCTGAGGTTCGCCGATTCCCACCCCTCGCCTATTGAGGCCGCTTTGACGGCGGGTATCGACATGAGGGCCTGGGCAATCCGCCCATCTATCTTCCGGTCCCAATGCACGTGGGAGCCCAGGCCGATGGGAACGCCAGTAGCCACGACCTCCACAACCCCACCAACGGTGTCCCCGGCCTCTTTCGCCTCGTCGATGATGGCCATCATCTTCTTCGACGCAATCTCGTCCGAGCACCTGACCTCGGACTCCTCGACCCGCCTCCAGTCGATGGGCCATTCGATGTTGGCCCATTCGCCTCCAATGGAGAGGACGTGGCTGTACAGGTCTATCCCGAACTCGCCCAGCAATCTCATGGCCACAGACCCGGCGGCGACCCTAGCCGCAGTCTCACGGGCGCTGGCCCGTTCGAGGACGTTCCGCACGTCTTCGAAGCCGTACTTCATCGCTCCGGGCAGGTCAGCGTGGCCGGGCCGCAGGCGGGTGACCCTGTCCACCTCAGATTCGATGGGCGACACGCTCATCTTCTCCTGCCAGTTGACCCAGTCCTTGTTCTCGATGGTCATGGCGATGGGGCTTCCCAGGGTCTTGCCGTGGCGAACACCGGACACGATGTGGACTCTGTCCTGTTCGATTAGCATCCGGCCGCCACGCCCGTAGCCTCGCTGGCGTCGGGCAAGGTGGCGGTTAATGTCGTCTTCTGTGAGGTCCAGGGCGGCTGGGATGCCTTCCACGATTATCGCCAAGCCCTGGCCGTGGGACTCTCCCGCCGTGAGAAACCGGATCATCGTTTATGTCCTCCGAGCATTGGGGCGGCATTTCCTCCTCTCCCTCGACGGGAGAGGATTGAGGTGAGGGTGATTTGATCCATTAAGTGGCATTGTCGCATATCGGAACCAATGTGATTATTCTTGGTGTGCCCCCTCACCCTGACCCTCTCCCGCGAGGGGAGAGGGGACATCCTATCAGACCCTATGCCCTGACATGGCCTCGACGGCGGCGTTCATCATCACCTGTACGGGCGCCTCTTTGCCGGTCCACAGCTCGAAAGCTCGTGCTCCCTGGTGCACCAACATCGATAGCCCGCCAATGGCAACGGCGCCTGCCTCTGCCGCTTCCCTCAGGAAGGGCGTCTCCGATGGATTATACACCAGGTCATAGGCGACAGCCCCTTGGGGAATGTGGCGGGCTTGGATGGGACTGCCCGACTCGTCGGGCCCGTGGAGCATGCCCATGCTGGTGCTGTTGACCAGGAGGCTGCTCTCCCCAGCATCCTGCGCAATCCGGTCCTTGTCGTCCAGGGGGAGGGCTTCCACGTTAAGTCCGCGCGGCACTGCGCTTGCTATCAGCTCCGCCAGCCTCTCCGCGCGCTCCAGCGTCCGGTTCACGATGGTTATGGACACGACGCCTTCTCCGGCCAGGGCCAGAGCCACCGCCTTGGCCGAGCCGCCAGCTCCGAATATGACCACCCTGGCACCCTCCGTCGTGAATCCGCTGTTCTCAGTCAGTCCTCTCAGGAAGCCCACGCCGTCAGTGTTGTGGCCGACCAGCCTTCCTTCTTGGTTGACAACCGTGTTCACTGCCCCTGCCTGCCGGGCCCAGTCCTCCACCTCGTCCAGATGCTCCATGACGGCCTCCTTATGGGGCACGGTGACGTTGTGTCCTATCGCATCAGGAGCCCGGATGGATTCCATGAATTCGCCCAGGTCCTTGGGGTCAACTTCCCAGGGCTGGTAGCGGGCGTCAATGCCGTAGTGGTCCAACGCCGCCTGCTGGAAGACCGGGGAGATGGAGTGGCGGATAGGGAATCCGATGATTCCTATCTTGAGGGGCATGGCAGGCTAGTCCGACCGGATCAGGCGGGCAAGAGTTCCCACGTCGTCCAGAGATTCCAGCGACGCTACCGCATCCACAATGCGCTGGACTTGGACGTCTGAAATCACCGGAGCGGCATACCGGCGGAACTTGTCGGCCATCTCGTCGTAGCTGTAGGGGTTGCCGGGAGCTCCCTTCCAGTCCGTCGCCTGGAACGTATGGGAGATTCCATCGACGGCGACTGTGACCTCTCCCACCGGGCCGCCGGGCTGACCGAACCGCCCGTCGTCGGAAAGCTCCACTTTCTTGGCCAGCTCTCTCACCGCTGGGTCCCACAGGGTCTCGTCGTTGTAGACCGACGGGTCCGCTATGTCGCGTCGGACAGCCACAGCCGCCGAAAAGGGAAGGCTGTACTGGGCGCCCAGCACCGTCTCAGGTTCCCGTTGTCCATGCCGGTCGACCATGCGTTTGGTGCCCGCGATGCTGAGGCTTTCCACGTCACGACCGTGTTCGGCCACAAACTTGTGGATGCCGTCAATGATGGGATGGAATGAGGCGTGGCAAGCGTAGGCCTTCACGGTCATGTCCATCAGGATGTACCGCGACCCCAAGCCCTCGATCAGCAGGTGGGGCTGCGGCTCCGGGGAGTAGACCTTCAGGAACCCCTTCTCGCCCTCCAGCACAGTGGACGGCCCCGTGAACCCGCTTGCCGCAAGAACTCCAGCCTCCAACCCCATCTGGCAGCCTCGGCCCACGTGGAGCCGCTTGGTCATGGCTCCCTCTTTCGAGAACTCCAGCAGACCTCCGGCGTGGGAACCGGCAATTCCCAGGGCGTTGGACACTCCGCTGGCATCCAGGCCCAGGAGCTTGGCCGCCGCCGCCGCCCCGCCGAAGGAGGCGTTGGTCCCTGGCCCGTGAAACCCGGCCTGGTCCTCCACGGCCCTGGTGGCCGCCATTCCGACGCGGCACGTGACCTCATACCCCATCGCCACGGCGGCGATGAACGCCTTGCCCCCGACTCCGTCCCTCTCGGCTAGCGCCAGAGCCGCCGGGAACACTGCGGCGCTGGGGTGGCAAGACCCGGCAAAGTAGGCATGGTCAGTCTCGAAGCCGCCAATCATCACCCCGTTGACCAGGGAAGCGTAGGAGGGAGAGGTGGTCCAACCTACTCCGAACACAGAGCAGGCGCCGTTGGGAGCGCTTTCCCGCGCCAACTCCCCGGCCATACCAGCCCAAGGCGTCGAGGCGCCCACGAACCCGCTGGCCAGGTCGTCCAGGATATAGACCCGCACAGCCTCCACCACGTCCGACGGCAGGTCGGCGTAAGCGGTCTCAGCGGTGAATTCAGCAAGGGTTCGAGTCTCGTTCATCGGCGTGGTTATTCCCCCTCACTCCTTCGTCGGGCTCAGGACAGGCTCAATCCTCTCCCATCAAGGGAGAGGAGGAAATTGCGGCGCCGCTACTGGCGCAGGGCCTCTCTGGCGGCGTTGTCTCCTCCAATGCGGCCGAAGACGGCGCCCCGCACCAGTCCTGTGCCTCCGGGGTAGTTGTGGTAGAAGAAGTCGCCCGTTATCTCGCCGGTGGCGTAGAGGCCGGGGATGGGTTCCCCTTCCGTGCTGATCACTCGGGCGCCGGTGTCTATCTTGACGCCGCCGAAAGTGAATGTAATGCCGCAGGACGCGGGGTACACCACGTAGGGCGGGGTGTCGATGGGCAATGCCCAGTTGGACTTGGGAAGCGGCAGCCCGTGAGTCCTCACCCCATCCTTGACCCCGGGGTCGAACTCGCCCGGACGACAGGCCGCGTTGTAGTCCCTCACCGTCTCCACCAATGTCTCGGAGGGCAGCCCCAGATTGGACTCCAGCTCCGGTATGGTGTCGGCGGTCACCGGGACGCCTGTCTCGTAGCGTTCTTCAAGCAAGTGCAGGGTCTTCTGGTCGAATATCTGGTAGGCCACTCCGCCAGGCTCGTTCATAATCATGCGGCCCATCTTGGCGTAGGTGTAGCCGCCGGTGTCCTCTCCCTCGTCGGCAAAGCGGCGGCCTTCCTTGTTGACCATGATTGAGAAGGGATAGGAGAGGCGGTTGGTCAGGTCGGTCATGTGCAGCTCGCCGACGGGGGCGGCGTTGGCGTCAATAGGCGTGGCATGGCAGCCCTGCCAGTGGCCCGCGGGCATGGCGCCTATGTCCAGGGCCATGCGCAGCGTCTCGCCGGTGTTGAACCTGGTGCCCCGCACCTTGACCCGGTCCCAGCCCTGGCCCAGGTACATGGCCCGCATCTCCGTGTTGGCCTCGAACCCGCCGGAAGCCAGCACCACGGCGCCCGCGGCGACATCCTCCACGCCGGAGGGAGTCCTGACGCGCACTCCCAGCACCCGGCCTATGTCGTCCTGCATGAAACCTATCATCTTCGATTGGTAGACGATCTCTATTCCGGCCTGCTCGGTAGCGGCGAAGAGATGCTCCATCAGCCCCACGCCCTTGTTGCGGGCGCCCAGCACGGAGCCGGGGGTGAACCTGATGCGCTCTCCGCCCGTCTGGGACCAGAGGAAGGTCCATTCCCAGCGCACCCCCAGGTCGGTCATCCACATCACTGTGGAGAGGGACTCCTTGGTGAGCACGTCGCAAAGCTCCTTGTTGGCCTCGCCCTGGGTGACCCGCATGATGTCGGCCATGTAGGCGCTGGGGTCGTAGTTGCCCGCCTCGACCCTGTCCCACTCGGCCTGGGACACGTCGGGGCGGAGGGGTTTCAGGTCTTCGATGCCCTCGTAGGCGAACCTGAACAGCCCGCCGCTGAACCTGCTGTTGCCGCCCTTCTCGGCCTCCGGAGCCTTCTCCAGCACCAGCACCTTGGCGCCCCTCTGATGGGCTGACAGGGCGGCGGTCAACGCGGCGTTGCCTGCGCCCACCACGATGACGTCATACTTCCTACCGGTAGTCATGCTCGGTCACCTTCTCCCATATCGAATGTCCAGCCAAAAGCCAAGCCTGAGTGTACCGTCGCGGTTTGTTTTCGGCAAGTGGTGAGGGGGGGAGGCGGGACGCAATGACGCAGAGACGCTACGGCGCAATGAGGTTCACACGGGATTTGGCTTTGCGTCCTTGCGCCTTTGCGTTTTAGGGCGCCGCTCTAGTCGGCGACGAAGCGGGACAATGCTATGGCAAGGGTGGCGGCGGTGGCCATGCCGCCCAGGGTTACGCCGACCATCCACTTGATTAGCCGCGTTTCTAAAGTGGCGAGGTCGGCTTTAGTTGCATAATGCTGCAACTCAGCACGGAGGTCGTCCTTGGTCGCATACAGTTGTAACTCCGCACGGAGTTCAGACCTGGTTATCGGTTGCTCGACGGTCGTCATGAATCAATCATGCTCCGCTTAATTGGCGCTGTCAACACTTCCGCGTCACAGTTAACCAACCTCGGACATGAGCTCGTCGAGGCTGGCGTATTCGGTCAATCCGACCCGCTCGCGGGCCTGCCGCATGGCCTTCAGGGTCTCGGCGTTGGGAGTCCTTGATTCGTATTCCTGAGGGTTCTGTTTCTTGTCGCTCATCGTTAGACGGTCATGCTCCGCCATTATTCCGGCAGGAATTTATGTAGGTCGTAGTTCTCACTATTATGCCGGACGAGCTTCACCCAGTCGATTGCTCCAAACAAGTCGCAATATTCGTGGACGAAAGTTGCAGTAAAGAGGTTAGTGAGGTTGCTTTTCTCTTCTAGGAATACGTCATTGTGACGTCTTGCCTCATACCCTATCGGTTCAATGATGTCGGTATACAAGTCCTTGTTTTCACTGATTAGATACCAGAAGTTTTGCCCTACGACCTTCAGGTATCCTCGCTTCATGTCAGCGGTCTTGACCTTGCCGTAACAGATTCCTAATACGGGTTGGACATTCGCACTTCTATCACGCTGCTTAACCCTTATGACTGCGTCTTTAAGGTTTTGCTCAAGTTCGTTTTGCTGGGAACTGTTCCCCCAATTCGGGCCAGATTTCACCGACACAATGTAGTAGATCCCCTTATTCGAAAACTCTAAGTCTATTCCAGGTGCAGCTGACTTACGCCCTCCTGAAGTTTGTTCTGCCACGAACCTCGCGAGGTCCTCCAAGAAGTCGCCGAAATATTTCTCCTCAGATGAAGACAAGTAAGCGTCTAGTAAGCCAGTAACCATTTCGCTTGCGGTTTCGATGTTCTTAGCCTTGAAAAGATAAGGGTTCTTTCTTTTCAATAGATCATCAAGTCTAAGCTTAGTAAGCGACTCGAGCTTCTTTTGATGAAAGTCAACGATGTTCTCGTTAACCCACTCTTCAACGGCCTTAATCTCCAGAGGCTCCATCGTTGCCCACCTTTTCGTCTGAAGTCGACGCGGAGTAAGAAGCTTTACGCTCTCCGATACCCGGCAATCTGATTTGGGCGTCTTCGATACGTTGCCGGCATAGATCTATGTAGTCGGGGTTTACATCAATGCCGATATATCGCCGCCCCAACTGTACAGCGGCTAGAAGGGTGCTGCCGGACCCGACGAACGGGTCGAGTACTGTGTCACCTGGCATTGTGAACAATCTAATAAACCATGACGGCAAGGCTACAGGGAAAACAGCACTGTGTTTCTTGTTAGACGACTCGGTAGCTATATGGATTACGTTGTTGGGGTAAACCATGTCACGCCCGACCCAATTAGAGACGTTCTTGCCGAACCCGCTTCCGACTCTGGATTCGTCCCGTATGCAATCTGTTTCACTGAGGTTAGCCAATCTGGTTTTCGACCAGTCGCCGACTGGCACCATAACGGCTTGCTGGTACATCTGGAACTTTTTATGCTTGTTGAACTGGATCAGACGCTCCCAATTATCTCTAAAGCGGTTCGGCCACTTCCCTGGGTAAGAGTTTCTCTTGTGCCACATGAACTCTTCGGTCCACAGCCACCCACGCCGTCTCATTTCAAGTATTAGCTCTATGACATAGGTGTGGCGCTCCCCGTTTACGACACGTTCCTTGATGTTGAGTACAAAAGTGCCGGTAGGCTTCAGGACACGGAAGAACTGGTCGGCTTTGGGCATGAACCAGTCAACATATTTGTCGGGGTGGATGCCTCCATAGGTACTTCTGCGTTGGTCAGCATACGGAGGAGAGGTAAAAATCAGGTCCACAGAATCGTCAGGGACATTTTTGAGGACTTCCTCACAACACCCCTGGAGAACTGAGTCTACGTACTCCACCCCCATCCGTGGCTCCGCCCGAACACTACCCCCGCCTTGGGTCCCAAATGAGTCGGACCAATGGACCACTAATGCGAAAATTTTGCAAGTCCTTGATGGCGGGTTTTTCCCTGCACAATTCGCAACTACCCGTTCACACTACACGCTACATCTGCCACCGGACTTTGTGTCGAAATTCGCTTGATTACAGGGAAGGGAACAGGCAAACTAGATTGGATTTGGTGTTATGTAACCTGAAGGTAGAAGCATATGAGTAACATAGAGAGATACAAGGCCGACTTGGAGCAACTTGTAAAACGTGGGGAAAGAATCCGGGTTAACTTACTCTTGCGAAACCCAAAGAATCGGGAAAAACTCTCCAAAGAGCAAGAGGAACGACTTCAACAAATGCAAGGGAACATGGAAAAGGACTATCAGTCCTGGTATACCGAATCTTACTTAGTGATTAAGCAACTTCTTCCTGATCGACTAGAAGAGTTTGAGCATCTCTACAAAGGGGACGCTCGTCGCAGGGAAATCAACAACTCGACTTATCACATACAAGACTGGCTGACCGGAGTACTTGCGAGAAGTTCAAGGGGCTTCGACCCCGACTATTCGCGAAATATTGCAGGCAGGCGATTTATGACCCAAATGTTGATATTGGATTCGGTAAAGGTGCGTTTCGACAGCTCGCTTTCTGAAATCAGACAACTGGTTCAAGCTGACCTCTTCGACTCAGAGCTAGACGCCGCAAGGGAACTCACCAAACAAGGTTTCCTGAGAGCGGCAGGAGCAGTTGCGGGTGTAGTCCTAGAAAAGCACTTAGGCCAAGTAATGGACAATCACAATATTAAGACCTCAAAAAGGAATCCTAAAATCAGCGATTTTAATGACCGCCTCAAGGACGAGAGTGTTTTGGACGTTCCTTCGTGGCGTCAAATTCAAAGACTTGGAGATATTCGCAATCTCTGCGACCACAACAAAGAGAGAGAACCAACCAAAGAAGAGGTCGATGAGTTGATAGGCGGTGTTGAGAAATACACGAAAACACTGTTCTGAGAAGAAAGGTGATAGAAGCAGATACTATCAGCGTCACCCGCCATTCCTGCGGACCTGACCCCTTTGAGCGCCGTTGACGCCTGAGAAGGGGATTTCCTATACTGTCAGGCGTCATAGGCCCCGGCGCAATCCGGTTCGGGCTTATGGCAAGGTCGAAGACCGCATGGAGCCCCTGTCTAACCTGTGACTCACCCTTTGGAACGTTGAGGACCCAATCCCCATGACCATGGACCGGCACAAGGAGGAAGAGTTCCTCCGCCTGGCGTCAGAGAATCCCGGCGTCCTGGCCCGCGACATCCCCACGGAAGTCCTCCACGTATCCGTCTACGACGTGGAACCCACCAGGTGGTTCCTGGAGTTTCTCGAGATAGGCCACACCGAGTGGGTGAAGCGGCGGGACGGCCGCCTCACCAAGTCCCGCGACCAGGTCCGGAGCGCCGCCATCATGCTGTGGCTCAGGGCGTGCAGGCTGTACAACTCACGCCTCCTGGGACGGGACGACGCCAGTTGGGACCAGCCCTTCTTCTCCGACGAAGGTCTTTCCGAGCAGGAGCTTCTTTGAGCTCCAACCCCTTGGACGAACAGCCAGACCCCAATCTGGACCCCTACTTCCCCACGACGCCGGATGCTCCCTTCCCTGACGACGACTCCGACCGCACCGGTGTTCCCTGGACTCTCACATACGTCGCAGCGGGCATCGTTGCGGTCGTCCTCACCGCTGTCGGCCTATTGGTAGTCCACGCAATATACGAAAACACCGTAGCTGAAATCAGCCCCGCAATCTCACTGGTGGCGCTGGGAGTCGTGCTGGGAGTCGCGCAGCTGGCAGCATGCTATGTCCTGGGGCCGCTGAGCTTTCAGGTCCCTCTCAGCTCCCTTGGACTACGGCTGCCTACTCCCAGGACCTCAGCGCACCTGGTGTACACCGCCCTGGCCTTTGGCGGAAGCATAGGGTTCATCGCCGCTTATACCGCAGTCCTGGACGCGACGGGACTTGAAAACCTACAGCCCGACCAGGGGATTACAGAGGAGGCGATCCTGGGAGGGGCCGGTGTGGCGGCGTCCGCCCTGATGATCGTGGTCATCGGACCTTTCGCGGAAGAGGTTTTCTTCCGGGGCTTCATCTTCTCGGCGTTGCGGGACCGTTTGGGGCTGGGATGGGCACTGGTTGTCAGCGGGGCGATTTTCGCCGTGTTCCACGTCGACCCAAAGGTGATGCTGCCCATATTCGTGACCGGCGTGCTGCTGGCCTGGCTCTATCACAAGACCGGCTCCATCTGGCCGCCCCTGGTAGCCCACGCCCTCCAGAACGCGTTGGCCCTAGGCGTCTCGCTGTAGCCGCAAAGGGCGTCCTCATCCCCGATGTGTGCTATGCGCAACCTCAGTGTTGTTCCGCCGTCACTTTAACCCATGCAATCCCGTCTACGTACTCGAAATGCCCGTCGGCAGAAACCAGGTCTGCACCCGTTTCCATCGCGTGTGCGGCGATCCATACGTCGTTAGTGGGAATCGGACGTCCTTTCGTTTTCAGAGACGTCATGATGTGTGAGTAACGGTCGGCGGTAGCGGTTCCAACCGGAATAATCGACACGTAAGGACGGTTGAGAAAAGAGTGCAGCTCTCCGAGGTTCTTCTCGAAATGCCGACCCTGGCGAAAACCGAACAACTGCTCACCTACCACGACAGCCGAAAACAGCACCTCCTCGGCGGAATACACAAGGTCCCTCACCTGTGGATTACCCCTCATGAATTCGGAGTAGGCATTAGAGTCCAGCAGAATTCTCACTTCCAGGCTGACTCGTCAACCACCTCGAATATTTCAAGGGCAGCATTAAATGATTCCGCTTCTTCCCGGCTCCACAACCCGAACAGGTCATCTAACGAAGAGCCTATGACTTCCGAGTCATCCTTCCCTTCCGTCAAGCCCGCCCCCTTACGCAGCAGCTTTAGCGCTGCCTGATTGAGCGAAATGCCGTCGCGCTTGGCAAGACTCCGAATGCTCTCCGCGAGATCATCGTTGAAGCCTCGTATTGTAAGCTGGTTCATGTCGTGTCTCCCGCCCGTTCCTATCTGAGACGCTGTAAATCACTCTACCCCTCTCCCTAACACCGGTCAAGGAGCGTCTTTCAGTCTTGCTGCGTGTTGATCGCTGAACTGGCTATGGCCGTCTCGCTGTAGCCGCAAAGGGCCTCTTGCCTGTATGATATACTGTCCGGTAATAATTCGAGGCGTGTGTTATACACGCATATTTCGCTACTGACACTGTGGACGCCAACAGGATCAAGAGCAAATTCCACCAGTTGGACCAGGAAGGCCGCACTGGCATAGTTCTATATGCCACCGCCGGCTACCCGGACATGGACGCCACTGAAGAGTTGGTCCCGGCCCTGGCCGAAGCCGGAGCCGACATCATCGAGCTGGGAGTCCCCTTCAGCGACCCGCTGGCCGACGGCGCCACCGTCCAGGAGACGAGCCAACAGGCGCTTCTGAACAACGTGACGCTTGACGACTGCATAAAGCTGACAGCGAGGCTGCGCCCCAGGATGCCGAATACGCCCCTGTTGCTCATGGGCTACTACAACCCGTTTTTCAACTACGGGCTGAAGAAGTTCGCCCATGACGCTAACCAGGCGGGACTCGACGGCGTCATCGTGCCGGACTTGCCACCCGACGAGGCCGGGCCCCTGATTGAAGAATGCAGGGAAGCTTCTCTGGACGTGGTGCCGCTTCTGGCCCCAACCAGCGTCGACAGCCGGATTCAGCTGGCCTGCGACAGCGCGTCGGGCTTCATCTACTGCGTCAGCCTGACGGGAGTAACCGGAGCAAGGGACAACTTGTCGGAAGGTGTGTTCGACCTTCTCAAGAGAGTCCGCAAACATACTTCCCTTCCCCTAGCCGTAGGGTTCGGAGTCTCCAGAAGAGACCACGTCGAAGCTTTGAAGGGCCATGCCGACGCAGCGGTAATCGGCAGCGGCCTGATGCGGGTCGTCATCGAATCCCCCCGGAGCGAGATGGTGCAACGGGTACAGGAGTACGTGCGGAGCCTAACGGGCGGCAACATTCCGGTTGGAGAGGGAGCAGCGCTATGATAGCGTGCCGGGGCATCAGAGGCGCCACCACAGCCGCCGAGAACACTCGCGAGGCGATTTTCGCGGCAACGCAGGAGCTCTTCAACGAGACTATCCGGGTCAACGATATACAGAAGGAACAAGTGGCGGCAGTTTTTTTCACTACCACTATGGACCTGAACGCCGCCTACCCGGCCACCGCCGTCAGAGACATGGGCTGGGACACCACTGCTCTGATGTGCAGCCATGAAATCGACGTGCCTGGAAGCCTGCCCTTGTGCATTCGCATTCTTTTGATGGTGAACACTGAGAGAAACCCGGAGGAACTGCAGACCGTTTATTTGAATGAGGCCGCAAACCTACGGGACCAGACCCTGCAGGCATCCTACGCGCCCAATCAATAGTCAACTTCGGTTGACAGGGAGGAAAACAGCATGATTGTCGTAATGAGGAGAGACAGCACCGAGGCGGACCTTGACCAGGTCCGTCGAAGGATCACCGGTCACGGTCTGAACGCCCAGGTTTCTGAAGGCGCCGAGCGCACAGTAGTGGGCGTACTGGGTTCCATCTTCCCTGAGCTGCGGGATGAGCTGGGGCGAATGGACGGGGTGCTTGAGGTGGTCCTCATATCCAAGCCCTACAAACTGTGCAGCCGCGAATTCAAACCCGACGACACCATCGTCAGGGTCGGAGACGTGGACGTTGGAGGCGATGACTTCGTTGTCATGGCCGGGCCATGCGCCGTGGAAGACGAGGAACAGGTCATCTCCACTGCCCATCTGGTCAAGTCTCAGGGAGCTACCATCCTCAGGGGCGGAGCTTTCAAACCCAGGTCGTCACCCTACAGCTTCCGTGGAATGGGTGTGCAGGGTCTTCAGCTCTTGGCCAAGGCCAGGGAGGAGACCGGCCTGCCCGTCGTCACCGAGGTCATGGCCCCCGAGGATGTGGGCATGGTGGCCCAATACGCGGACATGCTCCAGATAGGGACACGGAACGCTCAGAACTTCAACCTGCTGGACGAAGTCGGCAAATTGAGTAAGCCTGTGCTTCTGAAGCGCGGCTTCTCCATGTCCTACGAGGAGTGGCTGCTGTCGGCTGAGTACATACTGGCCGGAGGGAATCGCCAGGTTATTCTGTGCGAACGCGGAATACGCACCTTCGAGACGGGCACCAGGTTCACGCTGGACCTCTCGGCTATGCCGGTGATAAAGGACCTGTGCCATCTCCCCATTGTGGCGGACCCCAGCCACAGCACAGGCAAAGCCAGCCTGGTCAGCCCTATGACGGTTGCATCGGTGGCCGCCGGAGCGCACGGGGTTATCGTGGACGTGCACCCCAACCCCAGTGTGGCGAAGTGCGACGGGGCTCAGGCGCTGACCTTCGACACCTTCACCGACCTGATGCCGCAGGTCAAGGCCGTAGCTAAAGCAGTTGGGAAGGCGTCAGCCGCCGCTCCCGCCTGATTTCTGCGGCTTCCGGCACGCGGTTCAAGTTGACGCTCAATATAGGCTATGCTACCATCCCAATCGTCAACACAGAGCCGCACTCGCCTGAAATCGACACCATAAAGAGGCTCCCCTTTTGAGGAGCCTCTAAAATTATTAGATGACAATCAAAGACCAACTTCAACAACTGTCTCTCTCGCGAGACACTGCTGTCACCATAGGAACCTTCGACGGAGTGCACCTGGGCCACCAACACCTGATTAACGCCACAAAAGAGACAGCCAGGGCACGTGGCCTGGAGCCGGCTGTCCTGTCCTTCAGGAACACCCCCAGGTCCGTACTTCTGCCAGACACTCAAGTACGCTATATCACGCCCCTTGATGAACGGCTCGACCTGATACGGGGCCAGGGCGTTTCGGCGGTGGTGGACGTGGACTTCACTACAGAAGTGTCCCAGATAAGGGCCACAGAGTTCGCGTCCCTGCTACAAACGGAGTTGCGGATGAAGGCTCTGGTGGTGGGTCCCGACTTCGCCATCGGCCACCGGAGAGAGGGCAACGTCTCCACCCTGAAGGCTTTGGGCGAGTCCGCCGGTTTCGACGTGGAGCAGGTGGCCCCCGTGGACATGGACGGAGAGGCCATCCACACCGGCGCCATAAGGGAACTCATCGCCCAGGGCAACGTGGAGAAGGCTTCCCGGATGTTGGGCCGCCCGTTCTCTCTGAGCGGGACCGTGGTGGAGGGAGACCGCCGGGGCCGGACCATTGGATTTCCTACCGCCAATCTTGCAGTGGACGACGACATCGCCATCCCAATGACGGGAATCTATGCCACATGGGCTGTCATGGAAGGACGCAGGATAATGGCCGCCACCTGCATAGGGTATCGGCCTACCTTTGGGATCCACAATATGACCATCGAGGCCTTCATTCTGAACTTCGACGAGGACATTTACGGCACGCCCCTGAGGCTTGAGTTCGTGCACCGCATTCGCGACGAGCTCACCTTCTCCAGCGTCGAAACACTGGTGGAGCAAATGAAGCTGGACGTGGAGCAGACCCAGGACATTCTCTCCACGGCGCCGACCACTGGCTCAGGGCCGTGAGCATGAGGCCTCATGCCGCTTAATGACCAGACCCTGGACCTGATCGCCGACAGAGGCGTCAGCGAAATCATCGTCCGGGAAGAGTTCCTCGACAGGCTCCAGGCCGGCAAGCCCATGCGTCTGAAGATGGGTTTCGACCCCAGCCGTCCGGATATCCACCTGGGCCACGTTGTGGGGTTGAGAAAGCTCCGGCAACTTCAGGACCTGGGACACCACGTCATCCTGATTGTAGGGGACTGGACGGCCCAGATCGGCGACCCCAGCGGCCAGTCGGCCACCCGTCCCATGCTCACCCACGACGAAGTGGTGGCCAACGCCGAGTCCTACATGCGGCAATTCTTCAAGGTTATAGACAAGGACAAGACCGAAGCCGTGTGGCAAAGCGAATGGTTCGGGAAGTTCACCCTGGCCGACGTGCTTCGCCTCACCAGCCGCTTCACCGTCGCCCAGTTTCTGGACAGGGCCGACTTCGCCAACAGGTTCCAGGCTCACCGTCCCATTGCGGTGACAGAGTTGCTGTATCCCCTCCTTCAGGCCTACGACTCGGTGGTCATTGAATCCGACGTGGAGTTCGGCGGAACAGACCAGAAGTTCAACCTGCTGGTGGGGCGTGAGCTACAGTCAATGATGGGCCAGACGCCTCAGCAATGCTTTATGATGCCAATTCTGGTGGGCACAGACGGCGTCCAGAAGATGAGCAAGAGCCTGGGCAATTACATCGCCGTGGAAGACCCCCCTAACGAAATGTACGGCAAGGTCATGTCCCTACCTGACGAGGTCGTTATCGAATACTTTACCTTGCTGACCGACGTTCCCATGCCGGAGATCAAGCATATGGAGAAGGGGATGGACGGCGGCTCGTTGAACCCTATGGAACCCAAGAAACGGTTGGCGGAGGAGATAACAGCCCAGTTCCACAGCCCCTCCGAAGCCAACGAAGCCAGGAACCACTTTGAGCGAGTCATACAGCAACGGCAGGCGCCGGAGCAGATGGACAGCTACGCCCTGAAGGGCCTGGACCAGGAGGGGGCGTCTTACTCCATCGCCGATGTTCTCGTGGAATCCTCCGTTGCGGCCAGCAAGGCCGCGGTGAGGCGTCTGATCTCCCAGGGCGCCGTGCAGGTGGACGGCGAGAAGGTGGTCTCCGACAACGTTCACCTTCGCGCCGGGAGCGTCTTGAAGATAGGCAGACGCCGCTATCTTAAGATAGAATCGCAGGACTAGACTCCGTCAGAGACCAACCCCAGGAGGAAACGTGAAAATCCCCAAGCAAAACCTCAGGACTCCAGGGCCTACCCCCCTCCCTCAAGAGGTCATCGACGTCATGGCCCAGCCCATGATCAACCACCGGGGACCTGAGTTTCAGGAAATCATCGAGCGCTGCACAGAGAACCTCCAACAGGTGTTCATGACCCAGAACCGGATGTACATCCTCTCCTCGTCCGGCACGGGGGCGTTGGAAGCGGCGGTGGTGAACACCCTATCCCCCGGTGAGAAGGTTTTGGCCGTGAGCATCGGTTACTTCGGGGACCGGTTCAGCGAGGTCGCAGGGATTTACGGCGCCGACGTAGTCCGCATGGACGTGGAGATGGGGTTTGCCGCCGACCCTGACGCGATACGGAAAGCCCTGAACGATGACCCGGACATTTCCACGGTGCTGATTACTCACAACGAGACTTCTACGGGCGTCACCAACGACATTGAGACCATCTCCAAGGTTGTAAAGGGAGAATTCGGGAAGCTCTTCATAGTCGACGCCATTAGCAGCATGGGGTGCGTGCCGCTGCCCACCGACGCCTGGAACGTAGACGTGGTCTGCACAGCGTCCCAGAAGGGGTTGATGGTCCCTCCGGGGCTCGCCTTTATCAGCATGAGCGGCGAGGCCTGGGCCGCTCGCGAACGGGCTTCGATGCCCCGTTATTACTTCGACCTGGAAAGGGCCCAGAGCTATCTGGAACGTGGCCAGACTCCCTGGACTCCCAGCGTGTCCATATTCTACGGTCTGGACGAAGCGCTTCAGATGCTGCTGGACGAAGGCATGGAGAACGTGTTCCTGCGCCACCACCACATAGCCGAGTACACACGCAATGGGCTTAAAGCCCTGGGGCTGGAGATGCTGGCGGCGCCTTCCCACGCTTCCGACACAGTGACCTCCGTGAAGGCTCCCGAAGGCGTCGACGTAGGCCAGCTCTCCTCGATAATGCTGGAAGACCATTCAGTGGTGCTGGCCGGAGGCCAGGGGACTCTAACGGGAAAGATATTCCGGGTCGGCCACCTGGGACGCGTGCCTGAAAGCGACATCGACGAAGTCCTGGGCGCGTTGAAGACCACCCTGGACCAGCTGGGCTTCCAACCGGCGGCCGCTGCGTGAGCCTTGTTCTGAGTGGAGCGAAAGGCAGGCAGTGACCGTGGCCAGGGTCCTCATAGCTGAGTCCCTGGATGCGGAGGGGGTCGACCTGCTGAAGGGGCACGCCGACCTCAGGGTGGACGTAAAGACCGGTTTGTCCCACGACGAATTGGTCCAGTCGGTGGCAGACTACGAGGCCCTCATCGTCAGGAGCGGAGCCCAGGTGACAGAAGATGTCATCCGGGCGGGCAAGAACCTCCAGGTCGTTGCCAGAGCGGGCGTAGGTGTGGACAACATAGACCTGGACGCCGCCACAGCCAACGGGATAGCCGTCGTCAACGCCCCCACGGGCAACACCATAGCAGCCGTGGAGCACACCCTGGCGTTGATGCTGGCCCTCTCCAGAAACGTACCCCAAGCCCACGAATCTCTTAGAGGCGGGGCGTGGAGCCGCAGCGCCTTCATCGGGGTGGAAATCAGAAACAAAGCCCTGGGCATCGTGGGGCTTGGACGAGTCGGCTCCGAGGTGGCCCGCCGCGCCCAGAGCTTCGGCATGAGAGTCCTCGGATACGACCCCTTCATCAATCCGGAGGCTGCTCGCCTGCTGGGCATCGAACTTACGTCTCTGGACAATCTGTTCGCTGAGTCGGACTTCATAACCCTGCACACGCCGTTGACGCCGGGGACTCAAAACCTGATAAACGCGGAGAGCTTGACCAAGGTAAAACCCGGAGCCCGTCTAATCAACGTGGCCCGTGGAGAGCTGGTGGACTCCGAGGCGGTCCGGAAAGCATTAGATGAGGACAGGCTTGCCGGCGCAGCCGTGGACGTGTTCCCCACTGAACCTCCGGGCGACGACGAGCCCTTGATTAACCACCCTAAGGTCATAGCGACTCCCCACCTGGGAGCGTCCACGCGGGAAGCTCAGAGGGAAGTCGCAGTAGAGGTGGCTGAACAGGTCATCGCCGTGCTGTCAGGAGTTTCCGCCCGCAACACGGTCAACGCGCCCTTCATGCCGCCGGAGGTCCACGCAGTAGTGGCGCCTTTCATCCCGGTGGCGGACATTCTTGGCCGGGTGGTTACGTCCCTTGCAGAAGGCCAGTTCCTTGGGGTGACCATCGGCTACGAAGGCGAAATCGCCAACCACGACACCACCCTGCTCACGTCGACTGCCCTAACCGGGCTTCTGAAGCATGTCACGGACGCCCGTGTGAACCAAATCAACGCGCCCCTCATCGCCCAACGCCACGGATGGAAGGTGAGCGAAAGCAAAGACTCAGACCACCGCCACCACGGAAGCCTTATCACAGTGACTCTGGACACGACCGAGGGCGGGCTGACCCTGGCAGGGACGTCACTGCGAGACGAGGTGCATCTGGTCAGGGTGGACGACTACTGGCTGGACATCACCCTCACAGGGGTGCATTACTTATTGTTCGTGGAGCAGCAAGACAAGCCCGGCTCCATCGGCGCAGTAGGCGCCATTGCCGGACAGAACGACATCAACATCAGTTTCATGCAGGTGGGGAGGCTGAGTCCCCGAGGGCGGGCGATGATGATAATCGGAGTGGACGACCCTATCCCGCCGCACGTTCTCGACCAGATTATAGACTTGGACCAAATCGACACAGCCAGGCTTGTGCACCTCTAAGCAAGGAGGCCCATTATGGGACGTTTGGACGGCAAGGTGGCATTTGTTTCCGGTGGAGCAAACGGCATGGGCGCCACGGAAGTCAGGCTCATGGCTGCGGAAGGAGCCAAGGTGGCTTTTGGCGACAGGGCCGAAGAACGGGGCAAGGAAGTGGAGGCCGACATCAAGGCCCAGGGCGGCGATGTCTTGTTCATTCACATGGACGTAACCGTGGAAGCTGACTGGGAGCGGGCCATCGAGGAAACCGTTGCCAAGTTCGGCAGGCTGGACATACTGGTGAACAACGCCGGCATCAGCCGAAGTTCCTTCTCCGATCACGACAGCACGGAAGGCTGGGACATGCTCTGGAGCATCAACGCCACCGGCGTGTTCCTTGGGGTCAAGCACGCGGTTCCCAGGATGGAAGCTGTGGGCGGAGGCTCCATCGTCAACATCTCGTCGACGGCGGGCCTCAGAGGTTCAGCCGGTGGACACCCAGGCTACAACGCCTCCAAAGGGGCCGTCCGGATGTTCACCAAGGCTATGGCGGCCCGTCTGGGGCCGTCCAACATTCGCGTCAACTCAGTTCACCCTGGCAGGATGCCTCCGATGAGTTCATCGACCCGGTCCGAGGCGGAACTGGAGGCCCAAGCCGCCGGGTGGAATGCCAAGACCCCTCTTCGCAGATCGGGAAGGTCCGAAGAAGTGGGCACGGTTGTAGTGTGGCTGGCGTCGGACGAGTCCTCCTACGTAACCGGCGCAGAGATCCCAGTTGACGGGGGCAACACATCCGTTTAGGCGGCAATCAGCCTGAACCTGGTTGATCTACTATGGTCCAGATAAGGCAAGCGACCGCACGGCTCCGTCTGTTCCTGGCTGAAATCTCAGCCAAGGAGGACGACCTGAACGCCTTGATACGCCAGTTCAGGACCCAGAAGGAGAGGCTCCCCCGGCAGGCCATCTACGGCCGGACCACCCTGGACGCGGTCCTCTCCGCAATGGGGGAAATCGACGAGCGGCTGGAACACGCCCGGTCTGTCCATAGACACCTGACCGCCATAAAACGTAAAGCCGTGGACGAATTGGCGGCGCTGGAGTTGACCCATCAGGTGGAAGAGGCCAAAGACAACCTCAAACAGCTAAAAGCCAGCGGACCTGGCGGCCTGTCCGACGGCGAACTCAACTCGGAGATAAAGCGACTGGAAGAGTTCATCGCGGAGAATTCCAAGAGGGCGGAACGCGCCATAACCGACGCGCTCCGGGACAATGAGGCGTCCTAGAATCCGCCGTCCAATGGGTTCATCACCAATCCGGTGGCCAATTTGGGGAAGAAGAACGTGGACTTGGGAGGAAGCTTCAACCCCCGGTCCATGACAGTCTCGAACACGTCCAACGGGAAGGGCTTAAGCAGGAACCCCATCTGGCATTCGCCGGTCTCCGCTCTCCGCTCCATCTCTTCCAGGTCGTGGACGTAGTCCACATGCCGGCCCAGCGCCTCTCCCAGCAAGGGATTCAACACGTGCTGCTCCAGTATCCAAGCCTCGGATTGGGCCAATGGGCCCCTTGCTACGGGGTGCACCGTATTCTTGAACGTTAGAAGGTTCTGCCCGGTGTCCGCGGGATCGAACAGCCCCACCGACAAGCGACTTTTGCCAGACTCGCCGACTACCCCTTCCAAACCCTCCAAACCCAAAGATGTGTCCAATGGCTCCCACTCGAAGACGGCCCTTAGCTTCTCCCGCATTTTCTCCAACGCGTCATGGTCGAGACCGGCAACCGTACTGTGGTAAGGAAGAACGCGCAGACCCGGATCGTCGAAGTCCACCAGTCCCATCATCACGAAGTCCCAGGGAGCGGGGCGGGAAGCGGCGGACTCGCCAGACATAGCCCGCCGATAGTTCAATGCCGTCTCGTACCGGTGATGGCCGTCTGCGATATAGAGAGGACGGTCTGATAGAGCGGCCCGGATTCTCTCCACGTCGGATGGGTCGTCCAGTCTCCACATGGCATAGTCCTGGCCCCCAACGTCGGTGAACTCCACCAGAGGTTCCGTCGCTGACGCCTTGGCCAGAACTGCCGGGACTGCTCCGGTCGGGTCGCGATACAGGGACATGATGGGGCTGATGTTGGTCCGTGCGGCGGAGATTAGCGCCAGCCGGTCCTCTTTGTCGGCATCGCGGGTATTCTCGTGGGGCAACACCACCCGCTCGTCATATTCCGCCAGCCCTACGGTTGCCATAAGCTCCAGCCTCGATGTTCGACCGGCGCCTATGTTGAAGCCGTGCCTCACAATGTAATAGCAGGGAGACTCATCTCGCCGTAGGACGTTGCCGCTAAGCCACTCATTGAGCAGACTGGCTGTGCGTGTGTAGCGGTTGTCGGACGGGGTGTCGGTAGGGAGCCGCTTCCCCGCTTCCAACCGTACGACGTTATGGGGATTCCGGCCGTACAGCGACTCTTGGAGGTCGGGGGATATGGTGTCGAAAGGGGGCGCGATTATATCCGGCAGGCTGCCTGCAATGTCCGAGTTGTATCTCAAGCCCCGGAAGGGGCGAACATCCGCCATGACGTCGAGAAAGGCAGGCCTTAGAGCAGTATCTCGCTGATTTGGAAAGCGGGCCTGACGTCGGTGTAGTTCTTGGTGTCTCCCAGAATCTCCCGCGCCGCCGTGATGAAGGCGTTGTGCACGTCCTCCACTGTGTTGAAGACCATTCCAGCTATGACGTGGAACTTGGGCGGGGCGTTGGGGTCCGTGTCGGAAATGCCCTTGTACACGTTCATCCCGATCATGCCCAGAGGCTCCAGCAACCCCTTCGCCATGGGGATGTGGCTGTTCATGTAATAGTCGTAGTCGAAGCTCGAACCCTCGTCGTTGGGGTAAAGAATCGTAACTCGGATCATCCCGTTCTCCTCATGCAGTTTCCGGCGCCTGGCCCGATAAATTATAGCACGGGGCCAGGAGCTTATTACTCCAGGACGCCGCCCTCCAGGAGTTCCTGTCGTTTCTCATCGGAGTAACCAAGGAGGTCTCCCAGAACGTACTCGTTATGTTCACCCAGGAAGGGCGCCCTGTGGCGGACCGTACCTGGGGTCTCGCTCAGCTTCCAGGCAATGCCGGGAATCCATTCCGCACCTACTAACGGATGGTCCATTTCGACGAACACGCCCCGCTCGTGGCTTTGGGGGTCAGAGAACTGGTCTTCGATGTTCATGACCGTCATAGCCGCCACACCGTGGGCCTGGAGAATCTCAGTGACTTCTTCGGGCGTCCTGCTGCTTGTCCACTCGCCGACCATCCTGTCCAGGTCATTGGCATGCTCCAAGCGCGAATAGTGGTCGGCGAATCTCTGGTCTCTGGTCCAGTCCGGGTCGCCCAACGCTTCGCAGAACCTTTGCCATTCCTCCTGGTCCTTCACTGCAATGGACATCCAGCGGTCTTCGCCGGCGCAGGGGTAGTTGCCGTGAGGGGCCATCATCGCATGTCCGGCTCCCAGGTTGGTCCGGCTGCGGCCGTTCATGTTGTAGTCCATGAAGGCCTCTCCCAGCAGGCTGACCGCTCCCTCGAGCTGGGCCAGTTCGATCCGCTGCCCCTGGCCCGTATTCCTCCGGTGGTGGACAGCGGCCATGAGACCTATGGCCGCGCTCAAAGACGCTATCACATCTCCCCATGCGCCCTGAATCTGGCCAGCGAGGAGCCCGTTGGGGCCCACGCCGTCGCTGTTGGGGGCATATCCTAAAAGGCCCATAAGCCCCGAAAGGGCCGACGTGATGGACGCGTAGGCCAGCACGTGCCTCAGAGGCCCTTCTTCGCCGACTCCCGGCATCGAGACGGTGATGATTCCAGGGTTGACGGCTGCCAGGGCATCGTGTCCCACACCCAGCCTGTCCATGACGCCCGGTGCGTTGTTGTTCAAGACCACGTCGCTGATGCGGGCCAGATCATGGATCACGGTTACGCCTTCGGGCTTCCTCAAGTCCACTGTGATGCCCATCTTGTTTCGGTTGATGCAGTGAAAGAGCGGCTGCAACTCCGGCCACTGGCCTCGGTCCCCTCCGGCGATGTCCTCTCCCACTATGGGACGTCCTCGTCTGGTGCCGTCCAACCGAGTTCTGGTTTCAACCTTGATGACCTCGGCCCCCATATCAGCGAGGAACTGGGTCACCAGAGGTCCGGCAAGGACGTTTCCCACGTCAATGACCCGGTATCCTGCCAGAGCCTGTTGTGAGATTGTCGTAGGCGCCTGCATGACTCTAGACGACTCCCGCCATGCGGAGCCTTCCCAGGCGATTCTTGTCCACACCGAGACGGCCGCAGAGTATCTCCTCGTTGTGCTGCCCCAGGGTAGGCGCCGGGCCTCCTATCCGTCCCGGCGTCTCCGACAACCTGAAAGGCGAACCCGGATGCTTGAGTGTCCCTGCCTCCGGGTGCTCCACGTCCACGAAATAACCTCGGGCATTCAGGTGCACGTCCTGGGCTACGTCTTGGATGGTGCGCACCGGTGCGCAGGGCACCTTGGCCTCCATGCAAAGCTCGAATATCTCCTGCTTGGTGCGCTCCTTGAACCAGGGGGCTATCAGAGCTTCTGATTCGTCAGGATACTCCTCGGCCATGGCCCGGCGGTTCCTGTATCTCTCCTCCTGCTGCCAATCCGGGTCTCCGATGAGCTTCAGGAAGTTGAAGTACTGCTCAATTCGCAGGGGGTACAAGCAAACAAACCCGTCTTTGCACTCCATGATTGTGTTGGGGAAGTAGGCTTCTCCGCCGCGACGCCCTTTACGCGTTCCCGCGACGCCCCGGTAGATGAAGTTGGGCAAGAAGTATACGAAGGAGATGAGCGAGCCCAAGGCCTGGACAGACCCCACGTCCACCCATTGCCCTCTGCCCGAGGCGTCCCGGGCGGCAAGGGCAATGAGGGTGGCCAGCACCGACGCAAGACCACCCATGTAGTCGGACTGGGAGTAGGGTATGGCTAGCGGGTGGCGGTCAGGCCACCCGATTCCTATGCTGATTCCCCCGGCGGCCTGTATGTTTATGTCCTGGCCGGCGTACTCCTTCATAGGACCGGTGCGTCCGTAGGGCGTAACCGAGGTGTATATCAGCCTGGGGAAGCGGTCTTGCAGGCTGGAGTAGTCCAGCCCCCAGGACTCCATCTTGCCGGGCGCCGTGCTCTCGACCAGAATGTCAGCGTCTTCCAGCAGCCTGAGCAGCAACTCCCTTCCCGTAGAGGTCTCAAGGTCAAGGGTTACGCCCAGCTTCCCCGTGTTCAAGAAGAGGAATAACCCGCTTGCCTCCGGGTTGGGAACGTCCATAGTGAAGGGTCCCTGGAGCCTGGAAGAATCGCCTTTCGGGCTTTCTACCTTGATTACCTCGGCGCCCAGGTCTGCCAACACCCGCGCCGCGAAGGGAGCGGAGATGTAGTCCCCAAGCTCTACGACCTTCAGACCGGACAGGCTCCCAGCGGACATCAGGACCCCGCCTGTGCTCCCGGCAGCGTGAACTGGTCGAATCGCACGAAGTCTGGGGCCAGGTCCACCTCGCGGGACACCAGCGCGACCTTGGCGGAGCCGGTGGCCGTCGTTTCGCCCCGCTGGTTCTCGCACCACACTTCCAGGTCAACCAGGGGCGAGCCGTCCACCATTGCCTTGCCAGTCACCTTGCCCTTGCACCAGGTGGTGTCGTAGATGAAGTTGGGCCGGGTGAGCCGGACGTTCAGAGCCTTTAGGAAACCCAGGTTGCCCGCCCAGTTGGTGACCATGTTCTCAATCCAACACACCCGCTGGATTCCCGCGTCATGGGCAAAGGGGAAACCGAACTCCTGGGCCACGTTGTCCTTGATGAGGGACGCGTCCCACGAGTCGGGCATGCCGGTCACCGGGTCCCAGTAGACGTCGGCGGGATGGCGCCGCCAGTGGTCCAGGAAGTAACCGAAGCTTATCGTTCCCCGCACCATGTCCACGAAGTTAAGCATGTCGTCGCTGGAAAGCGGCCCCTTGACCACCGTGGAAACCGGGTCGCCAGTCTCCACTTGCTCCCAGTACCGTGGCACGTCTCCCCGTATCTCCTCTTCTTCATAAGCCTTGTCTATGGCTTCCAGGTCGTCGGGAGTGTAGCGGTAGCGGCCAATGTCCATGTACTTGCCCCGCTCCCTGGATGGATTGCGGGGGACCCGCAGCATGTAGGTGGTGGCTTTGGCGACGGTCTCGGAGTCCTGGTTGGTGTACACCACCTCTCCCGTCTGGAGGGCCATAGGGCCGCAGAACTCTCCGGTCTTCTTCTGAACGTCCAGCAGTCGCGCTGTGGCGTTTATTTTGTCGTGGACGATGATGGGCCTGTAATACTCCCAGTCCGCCCCGCCATATATGGACTGGATTCCCGGCAGCTTGGGAGCAACGAAGGTGTCGTCGAAGCAGTAGAGGCTGGAAGGGTGGGACTGGAGGCTGCCGAATAGGTTGGTGGAGACCAACTCTTCAGACATGTACAGCGGGTTCCGGCTCCCGATGGAAAGGCCGAACCGGATGATCATCTCCTTGCCGGCTTCCGTCCACCGGGGCTTCCGGCGGAGGTCCACGCCTATCAGCTTCTTCGCCTCTTCGATGGCGTCGTCGGTGAGGTCTGGATATACGTTCTCAGGCATTGACAATGTTCCTTCAGTTCAAGGCTGGTTTTCTTATTGGATTCCCCTGGAGGGCAGGACAACCTCCATGCGGCAGTTGCCGGTCGGTTCTCCCCGTTGGTTCTGGCATGAGCTGCGGGTCTCTATCAGGTGGAGGTCTCCCTCGATCCACTTTCGCACCACTTCGCCCTCCACCCAGGTGGTGTCTCCCTCGATGTTGAAGCGGCGCAGGTCGTGGTAATACTTGCGTACGTAGGCGTGGTCGCTCATCCAGTTGGTGACCACCTGTCCCAGCCACGAACCTCTCTGTGGACCCAGGTCATAGATGCCGGGCAGGGCGATGATTTTCGCCATAGTGTCTTCCCAGTGGCCGCGGTGGGGATGGTCGGGTACGCCCGTCTCAGGGTCCGGCTCGGCGAACGCGCTGTGCTTGCGGAAGGCGCTCCAGCGGTAGTAGTGGTTGCCTCCGGGGCTGGCGCCTACGCCGGTGTTAAAGGCGTCGAAACGACCCGCACCGAAGATTATCTCCACCACTCGAAGCGGCCCGCGCACGATCCCTGGGAACTTCTCACCCTCTTGAACATCCTCCCAATACCGGGGCTCCGAGCCTCGTATCTGTTCGCTCTGGTAGGCGTCCCAGATGGCCTGCAACTCCTCTTCCGTGTACTTGGGCTTCTCGACGCCTTTGAACCTGTCCCGCTCGCGGGCGGCTTGACGTTCGGTGCGGATGCTCCATGCCTTGGCGTTGGCCACAGCTTGACCCTCCTGGTTCACGTAGAGGGTCTGGGCGTATTGGATGGCCATGTGCCCTGCGTACTGGCTGGACTTTTCCACCACGTCATAGGGGCGGTAGGAAGCGCTGATGATGTCGCCGGGTTGAACAGGCTGGTAGTACTCCCACTCCGAGCCGCCATAGAAGCTGTGCACCCCCGGAAGCCCGCCCAGGTTCGTGGCGGTGGGGGCGCGTACGGTCCACAGGAAAAGCGGAGTACCTATCACTGAGCCATAGTCGGTGGTCTTGCCGTAATTCTCGTCCCAGTAGAGGGGGTTGCGCTCCCCCATGCCTGTGGCGTAGGTGCGGATGGCGTCGGCGGTTATCTCTCCCACGTGCCTGATGCCGTGGTAGTAGACGCCCAGACGGGACTTTATCCTGTCGATTCCTTCCTGGGTGATGTGCCCGTAGGAACCCTGGTCTGAAGTCGCCATATTTTTCGGCCTCCGGTTCTAGCTGACCGCTCCCGCCTCTATCAGGCTGTCCACCTCTTCAGGGGCGATGCCCAGGAGCCCCTCCAGTATGGGCCGGTTGTCCTCACCTGGGAAGGGCGCGTGGCGGGAGGCTCCGGGCCTCTTACCGTCCAGCATGTAGGGCGTCCTGATTATCGTGTATTCGTCGCCGTCGTTGTCGGCTATTCTCTGCGAGAAGTCCCGTTCTCTCAGGTGCGGGTTTTCAAACAGGTCTTTGGAGCTGTAAGAGGGGACCGCCACCACCCCTTCCTTCTGGAGCATGGCCATGAGGTCAAAGGCGTTTTGTCCTGCCGTCCATTCACCCACCAGAGCGTCCAGGGCGTCCTGGTTTTCCCAGCGAAGGTTCTGGTCGGAGAACCTGACGTCCGCCTGCCACTCCTCTTTGCCAGCGGCCCTGCACAGTCCTTCCCATTCCTCCTGATTCGCCACGGCTATGGTAATCCAGGCGTCCTCTCCGGCGCAACGATACGCCCCATGGGGCGCCATTATGCTGTCCCTGTTTCCAGTGCGTGGGTTGGTGTTCATCTCCGAGTCCGCCCCATTCAGTTCGGCGTCCAGAACGTGCTCACCAACCATCGCCGTCGCGACATCCCTGGAAGCCATGTCTATGTACTGGCCCTTGCCTGTGGCGCGGGCGTGGTAGACGGCTGTCAAAGCGGAGTACGCGGCGGCCTGACCCGCCGTGTAGTCCACCACCAAACGCAACTCGGACGGGATGCCGTCGGAATATCCGGTCACTTGAGACCATCCGCCCATCGTCCCGAATATGGGCGCGAACCCAACGTACCTGGAGTAAGGGCCTTCAGAACCCAGCGAGGATGAGGACACCATCACCAGGTCAGGCTTCATACGAGACAGTTCGGCAAAGCTCAAACCGAAACGCTCCATGGTTCCGGGCCGGAAGTTTTCCATCACCACGTCGCACACGGAAATTAACCGTCGAGCGACGTCAGCCCCTTCAGGAGATTGGAGGTTCAGGGTCAGCCCCAGTTTCCCATAGTTCAGGTAGCGGTCCACTTCAGCGGCGCGACGTTGGGGGAAGCCTCCCCTGGCCCTGGCTGAGGCTATCTTAATGACCTCGGCGCCCAAAGAGGCCAGCAGCAGCGTGCTGTAGGGACCCGCAGCGGCCCACGTGAAGTCGGCCACTCGTACATTTTTCAGGGGAAGGCTGTTCATCAAGGTTCAGATAACCCCTGTTTGCTTGAGACGTACGATTTGCCCTGGTCCGTAGCCCAGAAGCCCTCCGTAAACGTCCATGTTGTGCTGCCCCAGTTGGGGAGCCGGGTTCCGGTTGACCGAGGGAGTCTCAGAGAACAGACCGGGAGAGCCTGGCGCTCGATAGTTCCCTATGACGGGGTGCGCCATATCGGTGAAGAACCCCCGGTGCTCCATCTGCGGGTCGGCAAGCATCTCCTCCATCGTGTAGACCGGACCGGCTGCGCAGCCCTCAGCCTGGAGCCAGTGGTATATCTCGTCCCTGGTATGGTCCATGGCCCACTCTTCCACCAGGTCGTCAATCTCGAAGCGGCGGGATATCCGAGAGTCGTGGTCGGCGTACTTCTCCTCTTTGGCCCACTCCGGGTCTCCCATGACCCGGAGCAGCCCTTCCCACTGGCGCTGGGCAGGCAGAAGCATCTCCCAATAGCCGTCTTTGCACTTGTAGAGGCCGCCGATGTACTGGTAGAGGTGCCTGTGCCGGCGGTCTTCCATGTATCCCCGGTCCGGCCACTGGCAGAAGTCGGCAGCGTTCAGGTTGATGAGAATCTCCTGGGCCGAAACGTCCACGTGGCGTCCTTCACCGTCCATCGTCCGGCTCAGAATCGCCGCCACCGAGGCCAGAGCAGCGCCCAGTCCGACCTGGTACTCCCCGATGTAGCCGCCTATCTTGATGGGTTCGCGATCTGGGTACAGGCGATCAGCGAGCCTTCCGCCGGGAAGCATCCAGCCGTCTCCTCCGGAGTGGTAGTTGTTGAGGTAATAGGCCTTGTAGTCTTTGTAGGGGCCGGAACGGCCAAAGGGGGTTATGGAAGTGCAGACCAGCGAGGGGAACTCTTCCCGCAGACTGGCTGGGTCCATGCCCGCCGCCTCCGCCTGGGCTAAGGGCATGTCCTCTATCACCAGGTCCACCTGACCCAACAGCCGGTGCAATATCTCCCGGCCCTTATTGGAGGTGATGTCCAGCGTGATTCCACGCTTGTTGTTGTTCAGATAGATGAACAGGAGGCTGCTGTCCTGGCCAGGGATCTCGTTAAAGAATGGAGTGCGGGAACGGGCAACGTCTCCGCCGTTAGGCGCTTCCACTTTGATGACGTCCGCTCCCATGTCGGCAAGCAGCTTGCCGCAGTAGGGTCCGGCGACGAAGGAGCATATCTCCAGCGCTTTGATTCCGTCGAGAGCGCCTGGGTGCATGGTCGTTCCGGTTTCCTCACATACGCTGACGTTTTAGAGCAGGCCGGAAAACGAGATCACGGCCTGCTCTTTTGTTTCGATTCCAAACGGCGGCTAGCCGCCGTTCATGCGTTGGCGCAGAAACTCCCCGATGCTGTCCACAGCCTGCTGGGCCTCGGGCAGAACGGGGGCCCAGTTGTGCCAGACGTGGGGCATGTCGTCCCACACCTCCAGCGTTGCGTCCACTCCGGACGCCTTGGCCTTTTCCACCAGCCGGGTCGAGTCGTCCAGCAAGGTCTCGATGGAGCCAACCTGGACCAGCAGAGGCGGCAGGCCAGTCAAGTCGGCGAACAGGGGCGACACTAGCGGCGCCTCCTGGTTGGCCGAGCCGGAATAAAGCACGGCCATGTCGTCGAGCCTCTCTTTGCCGACCGTTGGGTCCGACTCGGCGTTGGTCCTCATCGAGTCTCCCGACTGGGTCAAGTCGGTCCACGGAGAGAGGCAGACTCCCGCGGCAGGCATAGGCAATCCGTAATACCTCAGGGCTATCAGAGTGGCGAGGGTCAGCCCGCCACCCGCCGAATCTCCGGCTATGGCCATTTTGGAGGGTATGTGGCCTGTAGACAGCAGCCAACTGTATGCGGCCACCGAGTCTTCCACTGCAGCGGGGAAGGGGTGCTCAGGCGCCAGCCGGTATTCCAGACCCAAGGCACAGATCCCCGCAGCCTTGGCTATCCAGGATATGGTGGAGCGGTGGCTCCGCATGGAACCCTGCACGTACCCGCCGCCGTGAAGATATAACAAAGCGGCGTTGGGCGGGTTCCCTTCATACGCAATCCACTCCGCGGGAACTCCTCCCGCAGAGACCCTGTGGACCTTCACGTCAGGACTAAGGGGGAACAGGTCCTTACGGGCGTCGGAGAGGGCTCGTGAGTCGTCGATGTTCGTGCTGTCGGTGGTGGGGCGGTTGCGGAGTTGTTGGATAATTTCTTCCAGCTGAGGGCTGGCCATGAGTTCCCTCCTAAGGTTGATTCCCGCTGTTCGCCGGAGAGTGGCCCAGCGTTGAACGGAGCGGGCTGGGGGCCGGGCTAATTATACCACAGGGCGCGGTAGACCTTGACTCCTGGGTTCTCGTACCAGACCTCCGTCAGGCCCTCCTCTTCGAAATGGGCGAACTTCTCCAGGCCCGCCTCAGGATAATAGACCTCTTCCAACTGGCCGACGATGATATATTCGACCTCGTACTGCTCCATTAGCTCCAAGGCCCTGCGGCTACTGGTGGTCGTGTATATCTCGTCGACGTGGGACACACGCTGCGTTACGGTCGCCCGGTACTCCATCCGCTGCTGTTCCTGATGCCATCCCCATCCCACCACCGCCGGAAGTCCGGTGTATATGGAGAAGCGGGCGCCCCAGCGGTACTGGGGAGTCCACGCCTCAAGAATCACCGGAGAGCCTTGAACCCTGTTCTGGAGTTCCTGAATGGCCTGATAGTCCCAATCCAGGACCAGCAGTTGTTCCTGGTCCCAGTGCACGGCCTTCTCCATGTACGCCGCCCCGTCCAGAGTCCGGTCTTCCCTATCGAATCGATCCCCTATGCGGTTCCAGGTGCCCAGGACCGGATATATCAGACTGCAGGCAATCACGAACAGGACGGCGCCGGCCCACAAAGACCTCCAACGCAGGAGTGATTTCAGGCTGCGGAGACTCAGCCCCACCCCGGACACCAGGCGCCATAACAGGAAGGACGAGGCCATTGCCAGCAGCGTCCAGACGGCCAGGTAGTTCTTGAACTGGGTGTTCATGCGGCCGATGTCGTCCTGCACCCTGACGAACTCCACCCCAAAGGCCACGAGCAGCGCCAGCAAGGCCATCCCCAAGGGAAAGACAACGTAGGGAGCGGTCTCGCGGTTGCCGCAGAGAATTTTCCCCACGCTCCACACCAAAGCCGCTAGGAACAGCACGATGACCGCAGCCACCCAGAATCCGGTTACGGCGGTGTAGACGAATACGATCAAAGTAACGACGGCCCCCAAGACCACCCAGGGCCCGGAGCCGGACTTCTCTCCGACGTTTTCAGACGTGCCGTCGCCTGCCGCTCCTGCTGAGGCACGGGACCGCCTGCTGAGCAAGCCCCTTGCATACATGGCCGCCGGAGTCCAGACAACTGACACCAAAAAGCTGGCCAAAATGAACAGGAACAGTCCGTGGACCCCCATGAAGTTGAGCAGCGGGGTCTGCCACTTGGCGGCCACTATCCCCGTCGGGAAAGGATGATAGTTGTTGTGGAACGGGAGAAAGGCCAGGACGCTCAGCAGGCCCACCATTGCTGCGCCTCCAATGAGCAACGCGACCCGCTCCGAGGGCTGGCCCTGCCTAAGAAATGCGCCAACGGCAATCGAACCGACTGCGACCAGCAGGAAGGCCGGATAGTCCCATGAGTTGATGGCCCATAAGGCCCCCACAGAGACGGCCAGAACGACCGCGGCGGGCAGCAGACGCCTCACGGCGCCGCTTTTTATCCCCAGAAGAAGGTTGAACGCCAGACCCACGGCCAGCAATGTGAAGGGTATGGCTATCATGTGGGCGTGCAGGTCAGCGAATAGGAAGCTGAAGAAAGGGAACTCGGTGATGTGTGGGCTTATGTCAACCCAGTTTCCATGTTTCTCAGGTATCCAGAAGGTCAGGGCCGACGGGTTCACGTCATCCAGCACCGGAATCATCCGGCTGCTCCGCCAGAAGTCCGCCAGGAAAGTCAGCGACGGGTAGGGAGCGCCGTGGAATATGGTGTTCCAACCTCCCCTTACGATCTCGGCGATGGCGCCCAGGTTGCCTATTACGGCGACAAAAGCAGCCCCCAAGAGTCCGGCTCCCACCCCGTGCCACGGCACGCTGCGCCGCCAACCTCCCAGCCAAGTTCTTGCGCTTGACACGGAGGGTTCTTCCTGAACCAGTTGGTCCGGCGCGTCTGGGGCGGAGGCTACGGACGCCGCCGCACGCCTAAAGCCGGTGGCCAGGTTGAAAACGATGGAATAAGCGCATGTAACCGCCAGGGAAAACAACAAAGGGATGGCGAGGTTGTAAGCCACCGATGGGATGATTCCGGTGGCTTTTGTAAGCGTGGCGACAATGAACTGTCCCCAGTAGTAGTAGTTCAGGTACCCGCCCGCGAACCAGGGGTCGTAAGGAGGCATGACGGTGGACCGCAGGACTGCATTGAGGTACGCAAAGTCCATGGGCTTCTCGCCGCCCCGGTATATGTGCCACAGGTCCGGGTTGGCCCAGCGGATAGCTACAAAAGACAGGAAAGCCACCAGGAACAGCGCCTCACCTATCGCAACCAGCCGCCAGTGGCTCACGATAAAGTCTTTGAACTCCCTCCAACGAAACGCCAGCGTGAGTCCTGACAGAGCGGCCACTGCAAGCACTCCCACCAGGACCGAATACCGGGAGAAGTGCATCCATTCCAGGCTTGCCAGCAGCCACGCCACGTAGGCCACGCCCAGGATTCCCACAGCCCGCGCCAGGACTATGCCCCGGTCGGGCAGCCACCTGAAAACGAACACTGACAAGGGAAGGGCAGCCAGGTATATGACTTCCACCAGCAGCAGCCACGCCAGGACGGGGACTGCGTTGGTCCAGCTGTCCCGCTTGATGATGTCCGACCACGTGCCGCCTTCTCGCTGGGTAGCTTTGTCTCCATCATCGAGCTGGAGCGGCGGTGTCCCCCGCTCCGGCAAGAGGACGATTTGGTCCAAGCCGCTCAACAGCAAGTCGAAAATTCGTTCGCTGGAATACTCTCCGACGTTCCTGAACATCAGGACTCTGGGATGGTCGTAATTGATTACGTTCTCGTCAGCGTAGCCCAGGTTGAATGTAACGGGAGCCGGGTCAGACTCCTTGATTAGCTCAGGCACAGGCAGGCCCGCCCGTCCAAAGGGGTCGTCAGCGAATGCGACGCCCAACAGGTTGGGATGAGAGCTGAACTGCATCGACAGCTCATACCCCAGCTCACCGGAGAACAGCAGCCGGTAATAATGGGAGCTCAGCGGATATCGTTGGGGCAGACGCGTCACGCTGCCATACGTGCGGTTGCTGTAGAAGACGAGCCAGTCACCCTTTGAGAGCATTTCGGCCATCGACTCCATCTTGTGGGTCGAGTCGGGCTCATAGATGGGAATCTGATTGCCGTGGACCCGGTAGCTGTACAGGTTGGGAATCCCTTCGTCCCAGTGGTTGTCAGTGACTATGGTGGTTTCGCGGGGAAGGTTCTCGTGAATCCACTCCGACGCCTGAACGGCCGGATGGGGAGAGGCATAGACCCGGCTGAAAGACAGGGCGAAAACCGCAGTTGCAAACACGACGAAAACGGTCACCGCCAGCACAGCTTGCGGCCCATACCTGACCGCCGGGGCCAACCATCTCCTTAGCCTGTTGCCGGCAGACCACGCGGCCTCACGGAGCCTGCGGGCCTGGTCGGACATGTCAACCAGCATCCCTGCTCCCAGCAGGACCATGAAGGGCATTATTGGGAAGATGTAGCGGAGGAACTTGGTTTCGAAGAAACCCAGAAGGATGAAGTTGGGGATGGCCCAGGCCAGCAGCATGGCGGCGCCTATGTTCATCCGACCGTCGCGCACTGACCCCACGGCCTCTCTGAGCAGCCAGTAGGCCACTCCGCCCCAGGCCACTATTCCCAGCGGCAGCCCAAACCCCCATATCGTCGTCTGCCGCAGTTCATAGAGAAAGGCCGGGGCGCCCACGTACTGCACCGTAAACGGGACTATCCCCGCTGTCCGTGCCACGTTGTCCGCCTGGTACCTGATGTCAGCGATGAAGGTGACCATGTCCAGCAAGGCGTAGGGAGTGGAAATAAAGAAAACAGCCACCGACACGGCGGCGGCGGACACGATGTGGACGACCACCTGGGTCTGCTTGGCTGGCGAAGGGGTTTCCCAGGCCCCGTCCATGTTGGTGGCCAGGATGAACCCGTACCCCATCAGCAGCGGCAGGGCCAGGGGAAGGGACGACACCTTCATGGCGAAGGTCAGGCCGACAAACACGCCCAACAGCAGCGAGTCCCTCAGACGCCTATG
>DAOUJI010000111.1:0-41493 GCA_034422875.1 Dehalococcoidia bacterium
ATAGAGGCCATTGGACCTGAAGCCAGACGTCGCTGGGGCGTGGACGTCGGAGACCGGGTGGCTGTGCGGTCCCGGTACAGGTGTGGGCGGTGCCAGGCGTGCTGGGACGACAAGGGCGACCCTTGCCCCGACGGCGGGGGATTTGGCTCAACCTCGTTGGAGAAGCCGCCGGGGTTGTGGGGAGGTCACGCCGAGTTCATGTACCTGGCTCCGGGAACCGTTGTATATCCCATCGACAGCTCCCTGCCGCCTGAAGTGGCCGTCATGTTCAATCCCCTGGGCGCCGGTTTCGCGTGGGCCGTGGAGGCGACGGGCTTGGAAGAAGGCCAGTCCATTGCTGTCCTGGGCTGCGGGCAGAGGGGAATCTGCTCGGTCATAGCCGCCAAGGAGGCCGGAGCTTCCTTTGTGGCCGTGACGGGTCTGGGACGGGATGAGCACAAATTGGCTCTGGCTAGAGAGTTCGGGGCTGACATGACCATCAACGTGGAGGCGGAGGACGCAGTGGGCCGCATCATGGAGGCCACCAACGGTGAAGGCGTGGACACGGCTCTTGACCTGACGCCCTATGCGGTTGACCCTGTGACCCACGGCGTAGGAATGTTGAAGACCGGAGGAACACTGGGTGTGGCAGGTCTGAAAGGCGGACGTCCTATCAAAGACCTCTCCTCCGACGACCTCATTAACAAGGAAGTCACCGTGAAGGGCATACGCGGTGTGCCTTTCGACTCCTTCGTGAGGGCTGTGGAGACAATAGAGTCCCGCTGCTACCCCCTGGAGAAGCTGCACACCAGGGCCTTTCCCGTGGAGGAAACGGAAGAGGCGATCAAAACCCTGGCTGGCGAAACGAACCTGCCGGCCATACACGTCGCCGTCATCCCCCGGCCCCGGTGACATAGAAGCCATGAGCGCCACATAGGAGAAAATATGACAGACCTTCCCAAGTTTTCGGAGTTGCCGGCATTCGAGAGGACCGGAGAACACTATAGCTGGGGCGTCTGGGGCAAAGACGACCAGCTTGGCATGGTCAACCTGCTCACACCCGAGCGGGTGATGAAAGCGGCGTCCCTGGTCCGAAAAGGAAAGGTGTTCAACCTGGAACCTTCCCGCTCCATCCCTCACCCCCAACGTTCCATGGACGAACCGTACCAGCACCACATTAACGTGCGGCGGACGGGCCGGAGCGACTATGTGGACGGCTGGGAACTCCATGGAGGCATGGGACACCTGGACGGGCTGAGGCACATGCGGTACCGGGAGTTCGGCTACTACCAAGGGCTGCAGGACGAGGAGCTGGACGAGAAGGTCATGCTGGGGATCAACCTCTGGGCCGACCACGGACTGGTAGGGCGCGGAGTCTTCCTGGACATCCCCCACTACTTTGAGAAGCAGGGCGAGTCGGTAGACCCCAACGCCCGCTTTCCCATCGGGCCGGAGCTGATGGAGGCTGTGGCCGCCGATGAAGGCGTGGAGTTCCAGCCAGGCGACATCATGCTGCTGCGGACTGGCTGGATGCGCTGGTATCTGAGTCTGAGCCCCGAAGGACGGGAAGTCACCCACGGCACCGTGCATCCGGGAGAGGACGGGCTCCATTGCCCAGGACTGGACGCCGGCCAGGAGACCGCGGCATGGTTGTGGGACCGGCGGTTCTCGCTGCTGTTCTCGGACAACATCGCGCTGGAGGCCATGCCAGTGGAGGGAAGCGAGTTCCAGCACCGGCGCATCATCCCGCTGATGGGAATGGGCATCGCCGAGCTGCTGACCTTCGAGGAGCTTTCCGCCGACTGCGCCGAGGACGGAGTCTACGAGTGCATGGTCACCGCCAAGCCGGTGAATATACCTGGGGCCTGCGGCTCACCAGCCAACGCCTATGCTATAAAGTAGACCTTACCCCATAGATGGACGACTAACTCAACTAAACTGGAGGAAACGATGAAGACACGAGCGGCGGTACACATAAACTTGGGCGAATACCCTATAGTTGACGAGATTGAGGTCCCCGATCCCCAGCCGAACCAGACGCTGGTGAAGCTGTTCTCCAGCGGAATATGCCACTCCCAGCTCCACAACATATTCAACGCCGAGTTCGCCCGTCCTACCACTCTGGGGCATGAGGGCACCGGCGTTGTGGAGGCGGTCGGCCGGGACGTCACCGGTGTCAAAGAGGGCGACCACGTCATAGTGACGTGGGTGCCTCGCAATCCGGTTCAAGGCAGTCCTCCCAGGATTCCCACAGGAGTCACTTACCAGGAGCAGGTGATGCCTCCCAACGTGTTCACGTGGGCAGAACACACCCTGGTGAATGAGCAGTTGGTGGTGCCCATCTCCAAGGACGAGCCGACAGACGTAAGCTGTATCGTGGGTTGCGCCGTTCTCACAGGCTCCGGTGCGGTGATGAATACAGCCCAGGTGCGCCCGGGCGACTCAGTCGCGATTTTCGGAGTCGGAGGAGTGGGACTGTCTGCCGTGGCTGCCGCAGCCATGCTGGAGGCTTACCCGATCATTGCCGTGGACCTTCAGGAAGACAAGCTGGAGTTCGCCAAGGAGTTCGGAGCCACCCACACGATTAACGCGTCCCAGACGGACCCGGTTCAGGCCGTGCTGGACCTGACGAACGGCGGCGCGGAGTACGCTTTCGACACCATAGGAGTGCGAGCCACCGCCGAGCAGATTCTCCCGTCAGTCCGCATCGGCGGCAACGGCGCCGAGAACCACGGCGGCATGGCCGTTATGGTCGGCTATCCCCCCGACGAAATCACCATAAATCCCAAGCTGCTCATGATGGGTCAGAGACGTTACCGGGGCAGTCTCGGCGCCACTTATCCTGAAAAGGACTTCGCCACTTTCCTGCGATGGAACCGGGAGGGGAAGCTGCCACTGGACAAGCTGGTCACCCGCCGCTACCCCCTCGACGACATAGCCGAGGCTTGCGACGACCTGCACCACGGGCGCGTTTTCGGACGGGCCATCCTGGAGTACTAGGGTTCGGCAGTCAGCAGCATCCCGCTGCCCCTGAGCATGGGTGAACCTGCTGTCACGTATGCCGTGCGGCAACCGGGGACTTGACGTTCTCCGGCCCTGCCGGTTACCTGATACACGCCCTCGGCCAGGTGGCCTATGGAATGGAGGCGTCCCTCGCTGAGGGCGCCTCCATGAGTGTTTATCGGAAGCTGCCCGGTGCGCTCGATGCGTCCGTCCTGTATGAATTGGTGGGCCTCGCCCTTGCCGCAAAACCCCGCCGACTCCAGCCAGCAGTAGACCGAGGGGCTGAAGCCGTCATAAAGCAGGGCCACGTCCACGTCCGTCGTACCCATTCCGGACCGTTCCCAGACCCTGTCGGCGATGGAACCTCCGGTTTCCATGTAGTCCAGCAACGGGTAGACCATCAGGTTGGGCATGTTGGCAGTGTTCTGGCCGTATCCGGCCACGTAGGCCGGAGGGTTGGGCAGGTCTTTAGCCCGCTCCGCAGTCGTCAGCACTATGGCGGCGGCGCCTTCCACCGGAATGTCGCAGTCGAACAGGCATAGAGGGTCGGCGATCATCCGGGAGTTCATGTAGTCGTCGCGGGTCATAGCTGTCTCGAAGAAGTATGCCTTCTCGTTCAGGTTGGCGTTGCCTCGCTGTGTCACGGCTAAAGTCGCCATGTCCTCCCGTGTGGCTCCGTAGAGGTGCATGTAGCGTCGGTAGGCCAGAGAGTGGGGCTGGAAGGATGAGGCAAACCCGTAGGGCGTCTGGAACTGGGCGTCGCCCCGGGCATAAGAGTCGGACACGGCTCCGTATGCCCCTCTGGGACGGTGCAATGCACGCCAGACCAGCGCATAGTTGCACGCCCCCGCCGCCAGCGCGTTGACAGACTCTATAACCGCGCTTAGTACCATCCCCTGGTCGGTTTGGGCATACCAGCGCACCCCGCGGCCATCGTCTGGCCCGATCTTCAGGTGGCGCATGATGTAGTTCACGCTCACCATGTCGCGTCCGTCGGTGGACCCGGCTCCACGGAAGGGAGGCTCCGGGTAGCTGGCGATCCCGTCTATGTCTGACAGTTCCAGCCCGGCATCCTTCACCGCATTGGCGCAGGCTTCCAGGCAACGGGCGCCCAGGGTTCCCTCAAGGGCCCGGCTAAGCTTGGAGAAACCTATCCCTACCACGGCTGTCTTGCCCTTGGCCGCCCAAGCCATCTAGTCCTCCACCATTTCGAACTGGGGCAGGACGACTCCATCCCGTTCCTCATAAATTGCCCGGACCCGCTGTCCTATCCGGACCCTGTCTTCTTCCGATCCAGGCAAGTAGGTGATCATGAAAAGCATAGGTTGCTCGTCCAGTTCGACGATGATATTCACGTAAGGGACGTCCTCCTCAAAACCCTTCACGTTCCGTTGGCGCATGACGGTATAGCTGTACACTGTGCCCTTGCCGCTGACCGGCTCGAAGGCCAGGCTCTCCGAGCCGCAGGCGTCGCACAGCGGCCTGGGGGGATGGTTGTAGTAGCCACAGGAGCCGCAGCGTTGGATATCAAGTCTGCGCGCCCTGGCCGCGTCCCAGAAGGGCCGGGTCAGGTCGTCGGGCATGGGCAGCGGTTTGGCCGGCGTGTCGGTCACGGTTCAGGTTCCTCTGTCTCCAATATAGCCCTAGCTTCTTGCACCATTATACGAGCATAGCGTCAATTGTTGGGTATTTGGATGGCTCCTCTGCATTTTTGCTTGCTTGGGGTGGCAACTAGAAGTGAAAGTAAGATTGGTGTATGATATGTGCATGTCACGCACCAACATCGACATAGACGATGACGCCTGCGCCGAAGTAATGCGTCGTTACAGGCTCTCGACCAAGCGGGAAGCAGTAAACTTTGCCCTTCGTTCGCTGGCGGCTGAGCCGCTCACCATCGACGAGGCCCTTGAGCTGCGCGGATCAGGCTGGGTGGGTGATCTGGATACGTTACGGTCCACCACCACACCGTGATCTTAATCGACACCTCCGCTTGGATTGAGTTTCTAAGGGACACGGGGTCTGCCACCTGTCAGCTTGTGGCGGAAACACTGTCCACGGAGTTTGCGGTTTGCGACGTAGTCCGCATGGAGGTTCTCGCTGGTGCCAGGGACGAGTTTCATCTCCTTAGCCTTCGAAAACTGCTTGCTAGAGCCGAATATATCCCGACGCTGCCGTCGGACTATGATGATCCGGCGACCCTCTTCCGACATTGCCGACTGCGAGGAGAAACCGTCCGCAAGTTAGTAGACTGTCTAATAGCGTCCGTTGCCATTCGCTCCGGTATTCCCGTACTCCATCGTGATGCAGATTTTGACGTCCTGGCACGTCACACCACGCTTCAAATGGGATAGAATCCCCGTAACTCGCGTTCCGGTGCTCCCCATAGCTCAAGCCTTAACTTCTCGGTACATGGTATAGCCCCGCGCCCGCCCCATCTACTTTGGGACGGGTGTATAATGAAGTCCGCCCACCCAACGAGTCTGGCGGTGTCCGATGAGCGTCGAAAAGCGGCTCCCCATGGAAGGCATCAGGGTCTTGGACTTCGGCATGGCCGCGGTCGGGCCTCTTTCTGCCACCTATCTGGGAGTGCTCGGGGCCGACGTAATCAAGATTGAGCAGCCTACCGGTGACGTGGTGCGCCGTGGCAGCGGAGCGACCATGCAGGGCATGGGATGCACCTTCATCGGCAACAACTACACCAAGCGTGGCATGATGCTGGACCTGAAAGACGAGACGGACCTGGGCATCGCCTTCAAGCTGGTGGCCTCCGCCGACGTAGCCTTGGACAACTTCCGTGAAAGGGACATCATGGTGCGTCTGGGCCTGGGCTACGACGTAATGTCCAAGCTCAACCCGGGCATCATCTATCTGCAGGCCTCCGCCTACGGTCCTGTGGGTCCACTCAAGGGAATGCTGAGCAACGAGTGGGCAACCCAGGCCGCAGCAGCCTACACCAGCCTGAACGGGAAGTTGGGAGGCCAGCCTGAGTTCCTGAGAGGTTCCGCCCACTTGGACTGGAACGGGGCCATGCTCAACTGCCTGGGCATTCTGGCCGCCCTGCACGTCAGAAACAGGACGGGCAAGGGCGTTTTCATGGAGACTAGTCAGCTCCAGTCCACGGTCACTGGCGGCTTCACGCGGCTGACCGAATATTTCGCATCCGGGGAATCTCCTCAACCCATGGGCTCGTCCAGGCCCAACATCGTTCCCGACCAGGCCTTCCTCACGGCGCTGGGCTACATAAGCGTCAGCGTGGTCCACAACGGCATCTGGGGACGCCTGTGCCAGGCGCTGGACATGCCTGAATTGACGGACGACCCCCGTTTCGCCACCAACCAGGCCCGGGTGGACAACCGGGAAGAGCTTATTCCCATCCTGGAAGACCGCTTTATGAAACGGGCCGCCTGGCAGTGGGTGGAGACGCTCCGCCGGCACCGGGTGCCGTGCGGCGAATACAAGTACGACAAACCCAGGAGCCACCTGGCTATGGAGCACCCACAGGTTGTGGCCAACCATATGATGGACACCATAGAGTCGGCCTGGGGTCCTGTGAACTACTCCACGGGCCACTGGCGGTTCAGCCGGGCCCGCACCAAGGTGGACAGGCCGGCGCCGGCGTTCAATCAGCACCGGGAAGAGATTGTCCGCGAACTTGAAGAGAGGACCGCGTCCAACGGCGTCTCAGCCTCCCCAAAGGGAGACGGAAGTTGAACCTCATTGCGCTTCCGGTTTGCAAAGTGAGGACTTAACGCCATGCCCCTGGCCCTCGAAGGAATAAGAATCGTCGATGTCTCCCAGGGCATCTCTGGGCCTTTGGGGTCCATGATGCTGGGAGACCTGGGGGCCGAGGTCATCAAGGTCGAGCCGATTGAGGGTGACTGGCTCCGGCAAATAGGCCCCTTCGAAAACGGGGAAAGCTCCCTGTTCATGCGGGTCAACAGAAACCGACGCGGCATCTGCCTGGACCTCAAATCCCCGTCAGGCAGAGACGCGCTGGTCCGGCTGGTCCAGGGCTCCGATGCTTTTATTGAGGGCTACAGGCCCGGGGCCATGGACAGCCTGGGATTGGGTTACGATGACTTGTCCTCAGTCAACCCTGGCCTCATCTACTGCTCAGTGTCAGGGATGGGAAGCCAGGGACCAATGGCCGAACTTCCTGCCACTGAACTCGACGTACAAGCCATCATTGGGAAATTCAGGCATCTGGGCCGGGCCGACGAGCCTCCCCTCCGCGTGGGGTTCGACGTGGTGTCGGAGAACGCAGGATGGGCAGCCGCACAAGCAGTGGTCATAGGCATAATGGAGCGGGAAGCTACGGGGCTGGGCCAGCACGTTGAGACCTCTTTGCTGGATGCGGCGGTCAACCTGATGCAATGGGCCACGGCTGCCGAGTCCTCGCCCGACGAATGGAAGGGAAAGCAGCTTGCGGGCTACACTGAACCTCCCGATCACGGGTTTCGCTGCAAGGACGCCCACTTCCTGCTGGACATGGGGCGCGTCGAGGAGGAATGGAAACAGTTCTGTCTTGCCGTGGGGGCCGACTCTGTTGCTCACAATCCCCTTTACGACAGCTTTGCAAAGCGGCTCAACTGGATGCCCGTCATACGGGAAGAGATGGCCTCGGCGCTGGCAAATTGGTGCTTCGATGACTTGGAGCAACTGGCCAGGGGAATGGGCGCCACCATCGTCCGGATGAACACCTTCGACTCGCTTATGAACCACCCGCAGGTGGAAGCGTTGGAGATGGTGCGGGAACTGGAGCATCCCGTGGCCGGAAAATACCGGACGCTGGACATCCCCTGGGACTTCTCCGAACCCATCGCCCGGCTGTCGTCTGTTCCTGCGCCGACGCTGGGCCAGCACACCCGGGAGCTTCTGACAGAGGCCAGATACACCGAAAAGGAGATTTCCGGCATGTTCGCGGAGGGGGCGGCGGCGTAGGGGCCGTGACCAGTCCCTTCTCCCCTGGCGGGAGAAGGTTAGGATGAGGGGGAATATCAACGGAATGAAGGTTAGTGATGGGAACCGGTCGTAAAGTCACCCTCACCCCAGCCCTCTCCCGTCAAGGGAGAGGGGGTAGAGCGCCCGGTTTCTTCTCCCCTGACGGAAGACGGCTAGGATGATGGGGCCATGAGCGACACCTACAAACAACGTCAACTCAGAAAAGACTCAACAGATGCTGAGAGGGCTATGTGGAGGGTGCTGAGGAATCGTCAGTTCGAGGGCCGAAAATTCCGCAGGCAAGCCCCCATAGGTTCATACATCGTTGACTTCGTATGTTACGAGAAGAAACTGATTGTCGAGTTGGACGGCGGACAACATCTCATCAATGAGGACTACGACACTGAACGGACCAACTGGTTGATGGAGCAGGGATTTAGGATAATCAGATTCTGGAACAACCAAGTCTTGAACGAGGCCGTTTCGGTGCTGGACTCAATACTGCTAGAGTTGGAAATGGTGCGCCCACCCTCACCCCAGCCCTCTCCCGTCAAGGGAGAGGGGGCATAAATCCCTTCTCCCCTGGCGGGAGAAGGTTAGGATGAGGCGGACCAAAGGGTCCTGAGCGCAGGGTATGAATATTGGAGGAAAAGCATGAATTTCGGATGCACCGTACCGAACAGGGGCAACCCTCTGTTCACACCGGAAGAGATGAAGACCCAGGTGGTGAAGGCCGAGGAGATGGGCTTCGAGCACGCGTGGTTCAGTGACCACGTAATCCTGCCCAACACCGTGGCGCCCCGCTATCCTTACTCTGCCACTGGCGTGCCCAGGTTCGTCGTAGAGCAGCCCTACAGTGATCCGCTGGCTGTGATGGCCTTTATGGCTGGAGCGACGTCGCGAATAAAGTTCGGCACGGGCGTGCTGGTGATTCCCTACAGGCCGGCGATGCTGGCGGCGAAGATAATCTCCACCATCGACTACTTCTCCGGCGGACGGGTGATTCTGGGAATAGGCGTCGGCTGGATGGAGGAGGAGTTCGTCGCACTGGGGCTGGACACCTTCCGCCAACGGGGCAAGGTCACCGACGAGTTCATTAAGGTTTTTCGCGAGCTGTGGAGCAACGACGACCCCGAGTACGACGGCGATTTCGTCAAGTTTTCCGACCTCAAGTTCTACCCGAAACCTGCACAGAAGCCTGGAGTGCCCATCTGGGTTGGGGGCAACACTCCTCCGGCCATAAGGCGGGCTGCCCGCCTGGGTGACGGGTGGGTCCCCATCGGCGCCAGGCCGCCTGACCTGTTCCCTCCCCACGAGTTGGCTGTAAAGATCGCAGAACTGAGAGACCTGACCGAGAAAGCGGGTCGACCCAGGGACGACGTGGAGCTGGCCTTCTCGTGCGAACTGGCCTTCAACCGCATGGGCAACGGGGAACGGTGGCCCCTTTCGGGAACCCCGGAGGAAATCGCCGACGACCTGAAGCGGTACCATGATATAGGAGTGCGCCATTACCGCATGGGCTTCCCCGGAGAAACGCTTCAGGCCAAGCTGGACAACATGGAGCGGTTCGTCAACGAGGTCCGGCCCAAGCTTGGGGAGTGACCTATGTACAGTCCGTTGTCAGCCGACGAGAACTGTGCATAACCTCTTCCCCATTGAGGGGGAAGATTGAGATGGGGGGTGAACAGCCCTATGTGTCAGGGCGTCTCCTGGATACCAGCCTTCGCTGGTATGACGGATTGTATTGAAAGGCCCCATCAACTGAGACCGGAGTCTAACGGAGTATGACCACCACGGCGGAATCGATACTGGAGGGGCTTAACCCGGCCCAGCGGGAAGCGGTCGAGACAATCGAAGGGCCTCTGCTGATTGCCGCAGGCCCCGGCAGCGGCAAGACCCGCGTCATCACCCACAGGGTCGCCTATCTGGTGCGGGTGTGCGGAGTCAGCCCCTACCGCATCCTGGCCGTCACCTTCACCAACAAGGCCGCCCGCGAGATGAAGGAGAGGTTGGAACGCCTCGTGGGACCCCGGGCCGAACAGCTCACCGTGGGCACGTTCCACGCTTTCTGCGCATCGGTCCTCAGGCGAGAAGGCAAACATGTCGGCGTGGAATCCAACTTCACCATCTACGACGACGAGGACCAGATAAACCTGGTCAAGCAGGCACTGGAAGCTGTCGACCTGGACCCCAAACGCTTCCATCCAAGGGCTGTTCTCAGTTCCATCTCCAGGTCCAAGAGCCAGATGGTGGACTCCCATGCCCTGGAGCAAAACCAGCTTAGCTACTTCGAGGAACAGGCCGCCAAGGTCTACCGCCAGTACGACGAGATGCTCAGCCGCAATAACGCCGTGGACTTCGACGACCTGCTGATGAAGGCGGTAATCCTGTTCCGCGACCGCCCCGATGTGCTGAAGAAGTACCAACGGCGTTACCAGCACGTCCTCATCGACGAGTTCCAGGACACCAATATAGCCCAGTATTCCCTGGCCCGGCTGCTGGCCCAGGAGAGCCGCAACCTCTGCGTAGTTGGGGACGCGGACCAGTCCATCTATTCCTGGCGCCATGCAGACATACGCAACATCCTCAGCTTCCAGAACGACTACCCCGACGCCCGCACGGTGAACCTGGACGAGAACTACCGCTCGACAGGGGCTATACTGGAGGCATCCTCCAACCTGATTTCGGCTAACAAAATGCGTCTGGCCAAGGAGCTCCGCACTTCCAAGGGCACGGGCACCCTCCTCGTGACCCATGAGGTCTATGACCAGGAGGAAGAGGCCCAGTTCACGCTCCAGGAGATAGACCGGTTGTCCAAGGAGGAGGGATACACCTACGGCGACTGCGCCGTCATGTACCGGGTCAACTCCCAGTCCAGGGCGTTGGAAGAGGCCTGTGCCAGGTACGGCATGAAGTACCGGCTGGTGGGAGGGGTGAGGTTCTACCAGAGGCGGGAGGTCAAAGACCTAATGGCCTACCTGCGTCTGCTGGCCAACCCCGACGACGACGTTAGCCTCAGCCGAATCATCAACACGCCGACACGGGGCATCGGACAGCGCACGGTCCAGGAGCTTACCCGCATGTCCCGTGGCCTCGAGATTTCTCTGATGGAGGCCTTGAGGATTGTCAGTTCTCAACAAGGTAATCCTGATAGTCCAGGAATACCCGCGTCGCTCCGCTCGTCCAGGGCGATACGACCTTTGGCAGACTTCCTCAAGCTGATGGACGGCCTGGCGGAAGACAGCCGCAAGGTGGACGTTGTGGAGCTGGTCGACTCGGTGGTGGAACGGACGGGCTACAAACGGTTCCTGGAGGAGAAGACCGAGGACTCTGAGGAACGGTTGGAGAACATCCGGGAGCTGCGGCACACCGCCCAAGAGTTCCGTGCAATGGACCCGCCCGACGGTTTGATAAGCATGTTGGAGCGTCTGGCGCTGGTGGCCAACGTGGACGACTACGTGGAGGCGTCGGAGTCGCTCACTCTGATTACCCTGCACCAGGCCAAGGGGCTGGAGTTTCCAGTGGTCTTCATCCTGGGGATGGAGGAGGGAGTCCTGCCCCACTTCCGGTCCATGGACAGCGAGGCGGAAATAGAAGAAGAGCGAAGGCTGTGCTACGTGGGCATGACCCGTTCCAAGGAACGTCTCTACCTGCTAAGGGCCTTCCGCCGCAGCTTCATGGGCGGCTCGCCCACTACGCTGCCCTCCAGGTTTCTTGAGGAGATTCCTAGACACTTGACCACTCCGCCCGCCACGGTCCCCAGAAAGGTCAGGACTGCCCTGGCAAGGGACGTATGGACGCCTGCAGCAGAGCCGACGGCAGCTCAACCTGAGACGTTGTTCAAGTCCGGCGACAAGGTGCTCCACCCGACTTTCGGGGAGGGGATGGTGGTCAGCTGCGTTCCCTCAGGCTCCGACTTCGAGGTGACTGTGGCGTTCACCGAAGGGGCGGGTGTGAAGAGACTCCTCCTCAGCTACGCCCACCTCGAACTAGTGTAACGGCTGCTGTTAGCCGCTGAGGAAGTCCAGGAAGTTGCCCAGGCCGGAGGTGTCGCCCCGGAATATCTCCGTGTAACCGCACCTGGTGCAGGAAATGGCCGTGAACTTCTTGTTCTGTATGTCAAAGAACCTGGAGTACTTTCCAGTGGTGCGGATTTCCTCGGTGGTGAACTCATGGTGTCCGCACTTGGCGCATCTGAAAGACTGGCCTGTTTGTGTCATGCAACGTCTCTCCTCTGGAGATGCCTCAAACTCTGGCCCCGGTTGGTCTGCCAGGATGGTATGCAATTATAGCTTTGGGTATATGCGTTTGAAGGGGAAGGCGTAGACGCTTTCATGGGCATCTGAGAAGCGACCCTCTTCCTTCCATCCTGCGTTGAGCTGCAACAATTCTCGGAAAGCCTTGGCCGGGTCAGGCTGGTCCGTTTCATAGAGGTTCAGGAACTGGGCGCCCTTACCCGTCTGCTCTTCCCTGCACTCGTACCGATAGGCTATGTGGTACAGGCCCGACTCCAGGATGTCTCTGACGTGTATGTCGGTGTAGAACCGGTTGAATTCGTCGACCCGGGACGGGTCGGGAACATTGACCATTACAACGAACCCTCCGGTGGACTTCCGGTTGGCCGCCGCCCGCAGCTCTCCGCCCAGCCTCTGGTAGATGCCCACGTGGACCACGTCCAGCAGCGGAGTCATGCGTTCCGGGTCCCGTATCCTTTTGGGCGACTCGTTGTGGGCTTTCCAGGCGTCCATAGCGTCATTCCATTCGGTTTCGTAGAGGGCGATGTAACCGGGCTGGCCGTCTTTACGGTCAGCGTTCTCCAGGCGCATGGGGTTGCCGAACACCCCAGGGGCCGTCACGTCGGGCAGGTGCATGTGGTTGTACCAGCGGTTGAACTCGCCCTCGCGGCCCGCCTCGCCGCAGTTGCTGAACACGAACAACATTCCGTTGGGGTATCGTCCGTCCATCAATCACCTCCTGATTTGTCTCGTTTAGCTCCCATCCTAACCCGTTCGGCGGGCTCAGGGCAGGCTCTTCCCCCGGAAGGGGAAGGGACAAGTTCTCCCTCTCCCCTTGGGTGAGGGCAGGACATTCAGTGCCCCGGGGACGACGCGGCGGCCTTGTGCCGGTCGATGGCGTCCTGGGCCCGTGGGCTGATGGCCTGCTGCACCGCTACGTTGACCACGTAGGGTCGGTCGGTCACGTTCAGAGACCGCTCCAGTGCAGGAGCCAGCTGATCAGGGGTCTCCACGAACTCGCCGTAGCAACCGAGACCCTGGGCCATGATGTCATACCGGCTCTGGAGCAGGTCCGTCACCACGGCGCGGCCATAGAAACCAAGCTGCCGCTGCTTGTCGGTGCCCCATGCGGAGTCGTTGCCGATAATCACGGTCATGGGGATCTTGTGCCTCACGGCAGTGTCCAGTTCCATTGCCTGGAAGCCGAATCCTCCGTCCCCGCACAGGTTGATGATTCGGGCGTCAGGGTAGGCGATTTTCGCGGCTATGGCGCTGGGCAGGGACGATCCCAACATGCCCAGGGTGGACAAGTAGAGGTAGCGTCCGGCCATGTGCGCTTTGTAGTGGCAGCGCCCGAAGTGGCAGAAGTCCCCGCCGTCGAATATGAGGAAGTCATCGGGGCGTAGGTAGGGGGCCAGGGTCTTGTGAAGGTACATGGCGTGCATGGGAGACTCCGGCTTGGCCAGAGTGTCCAGCCACTCTGCGTGGGCGGCCTGGACGCCCCGCAACCTGTCGCTCCAGGGCAGGGGAGTCCATGTGTGTTTCGAAGCCTCCTCAACCAACTGCTTCACCACGGCTCCCACGTCCGCCGTTACACCCACGTCGGCCCCGCGGTTTCGGCCAACTTCCGCCGGGTCCGGGTCAACCTGAATGACCTTGGCGTCGGCGGATATGGAGGGAGGCAGCCCGAACCCCACAGCGTTGTCCATTTTCCGACCCAAAAAGACGACGGCGTCGGCTTCCGCCAACAAGTTGGCGACCCGGTTCAGTCCGCGGACGAACAGCCCGAAACAGCTGGGGTGGTCATCGGAGACAATGCCGGTGGCATGCTCCTCGGTGAGGAGGGGGAGGCGGGTGACGTCCAGAAGCTGCACCAGCGCCTCTCCCGCGTTAGAGTCGGCGGCGGGACCTCCGGCTACGATCATGGGACGCTGGGCTTGTTGTAGAATGCGAACTATCTCGCGGATGGCGTCCGGGCTGGCTGACGCCTGTTCTTCGGCCCGGTACTGCTCGGCGGAGAAGAAAGCCACCTCGCTCTCGTCCACCGTCTGTTCCTGCACGTCGATGGGGATGGTCAGGTGCACAGGCCCACGCCTGCCGGTCATGGCCGTCCTGAAGGCCCTGGCCAGATAGTCGGGGATGCGTCGTGCGTCGGGCACCAGCCAGGAACCCTTGGTCACGGGAGCAGCCATGGCAGTCTGCTCGATTTCCTGCATTGCTCCCCGCCCAAGCTGGGATGCAGCGGCGCTTCCGCAGATGTTCACCACAGGGCTGCCCCCGTGCATGGCGTTGGCAAGGCCGGGTATCGAGTTGGCCATGCCCGGTGTGGTGAAAAGCGTTACGCCAGGCTGTCCTGTGATGCGTCCCCATGCGTCGGCCATGTGGACAGCCGCCTGCTCGTGGCGCACGTCGACGAACCGGAAGTCCATGTCGGACATGGTGTCCATTACGGGCAGGGTGTGGTCTCCGGCCAGGGCGAACACGTTTTGCACGCCCTCCAGCTTCAATGCCCTTCCGATGAGTTGGCTTCCGGTCACCTTGCCGCTGCTGGCCATAACGGTCTCCTTCTCCCGGCCAGCCCACGGCAGACCGAGTTAGACGGCTCACTGTTGAGGCCCATTATGTTCCAGCCGCCCTCATGGTGGCAACAGGGCAGGAGCTTATGCTGGTAATCACGGGGGCTTGTACGGATCGACGCCTGAGCGACACGCCGCCGATTCGCCTTTGACAGATTTATAACACAACGATATAATTGTGTTATGGTTCCTGAATTTGACTCTGATGGGCTTCTCCCTCAAGGAGTCCATTGGGCTTCCTGGGACGAGTTGGTCGGCAGATTCGGGACCAACCTCTGGAGGCGGCGTCTCATGATTGGACTCAAGGCGGCGCTTGAGAATCTTAAAGCTTCGGGTTGCCGGACCGTGTATGTCAACGGGAGTTTCGTTACGACCAAAGAATCTCCCAACGACTACGACGGCTGCTGGGAGGAAACCGGCGTTGACCCTTCACTCCTTGATCCCGTCCTCTTGACGTTCGACCCGGGCAGAGCGGCACAGAAGTCCAAGTATTTGGGAGAGCTGTTCCCAGCGTCAATCATAGCGGACACTGACGGGTCGTTGTTTCTCGAATTCTTTCAGACGGATAAAGACACCGGCGGGCCTAAGGGGATAATCGCAATCGACTTGGAGGACTTCCCATGATCAAAAACGAACGGCAATATCGAATCACCAAAGGGCAGGCGGAACGGTTCTCACAGACGTTGCACAGCCTCGAGGGACGTCAAACCGAGGCTGAAGGGGTGCACCCCCTTATCGCCAAGGCACAGATGGACGCGGTGAAGAGCCAGCTGGCAGACCTGGAGAGTGAGTTGCGGGAGTATGAATCCCTGAAGGCCGGGGAGTTCCAACTGGACGAGCTTAATCTGGTGGCGGAACTGCCGACAGTCCTGATAAAAGCCCGCATCGCCCAAGGCCTGAGCCAGAGAGAGTTGGCTGAACACATTGGAGTGAAAGAGCAGCAGATACAGAGGTACGAGGCCACCGACTACGCCTCGGCCAGTCTGGCCCGCATCCGAGAGGTCGCAAACGCCCTGTACGGGCACACCCAACAGACCTCCTGACCCGGCGTCCCCGCGACCACAGCTTTGGTTGCCGCCCCTGTGCGGCGGGTATATAATGCCCGATGTATCTTGCGCCTCGCCCCGCGCCCCCCTTAGGCGGCTTCAAGGGCGCCAAGAGGAGATATCATGGCCCTTCCGGAACGTCTGAAGTTCGGCATATTTCTCGCCCCGTTCCATCCCACCGACGAGAACCCCACCCTCGCTTTGCACAGGGACATGGAGTTGCTGGAATGGCTCGACTACCTCGGATTCGACGAGGCTTGGGTGGGAGAGCACCACAGCGCCGGATGGGAGACCATATCCTCTCCCGAAGTGTTTATAGCCGCGGCGGCCGAGCGCACTCGCCACATCAAGCTGGGCACCGGAGTCATCAGCCTCCCATACCACCATCCTTTCATGGTGGCCAACCGCATGGTGCAGCTGGACCACATGACTCGTGGCCGGGTGATGTTGGGCGTAGGGCCAGGCGCCCTCGTCACCGACGCCTACATGCTGGGCATCGATTCGGCGGTGCAACGGGAGCGGATGGACGAGTCGCTGGGCATGGTGCTCCGGCTCATGACTGAGACAGACCCCATAACCTACGACGGAGGCTGGTTCCAACTCAACGAGGCTCTTCTCCAACTGAGACCCTACACCAAGCCCCACATGCCCGTCGCCGTAGCGTCGGTTGTCTCCCCGTCTGGGGTGGCGTTGGCAGGAAAGCATGGAGCGGCGGTGCTCTCCCTCATCACTTCTAGGGACAGGCCCGGCTTTACAGATCTGGCTGAACTTTGGACTATAGCCGAGGAATCGGCTGCGGAGCACAATCAGACCGTCAACAGAGACGAGTGGCGCATCGTCATCCCCACCCACATAGCCGAATCCCGGCAAGAGGCCATAGAGGACGTAAGAAAGGGCGGAGGGCGCATCCAGCGCAAGTATTTCGAGGAGACCCTTGGACGCCTCCCGGACGATCCGGAACCGATGGACAAGATCGTAGACACCATGGTCGAAACCGGGTCGTGGGTCGTGGGGACGCCCGACGACTGTGTGGCGGCCATCAAGCGTCTGGATGAGGAGAGCGGCGGATACGGGGGATACCTGGTCCAGTCGTTCGACTGGGCGCCGCGAGAAAAGCTCCTGAAGAGCTATGAACTGATGGCCCGGTACGTCATGCCCAAGTTCCAGAACTCGCTGGTGGGAATCGAGACCTCCAACGAGTGGGCCAGGGAACGTTCCCCGGTATTGATGGAAATGAGGACCAGGGCCATTGACAGGGCCAAAGAGACCTACGCCCAACGGAGAGTAACCTAACCCTGATTCCGTCCGCGCTGAGCCTGCCTAAGGGCAGGCTGTTCGAATTAGGGAAATCGTGAAACAAGAGAGCGATTAAATGCATTTCGGCATAGTAATCGAGGGGGACTACCGAGAGGGAACCAGTCAGGACCAAGCCTTCCAGGAAACATACGACCTGGTGGACGCCGCCGAAAGGTTGGGGCTGGACGGCGTATGGCTGGCGGAGAGGCACTTCGCCGCTCCCGCCAGTTCACTGGACCCCATGGGGGCGGCGATACCGTCAATCGTATCCACGCCCATGATTCTGGCCACGGCCATCGCAGCCCGCACTCAGCGGGTCAGGGTGGGGATCGCCGTAAGCGTGCTCCCGCTGAACCACCCAGTGCGCATGGCCGAAGAGGCCGCCACATTGGACAACATCAGCAATGGGCGGTTGGACTTCGGAGTGGGCCGGAGCGGTTTCATGCGTGCCTACGAAGGCTACGGCATACCCTACGAAGAAAGCCGTCCCCGCTTCCGGGAATGTCTGCAGGTCATCACCAGGGCCTGGACCAACCACCGCTTTTCCTACGAAGGCGATTTCTACCAATTCGACAACGTGTGCGTCATGCCCAAGCCCGTCCAGACGCCTCATCCTCCCATCCGGATAGCGGCCACGACCCGGGAGACCTTTCCCGCCGTCGGCAGGCTGGGCTACCCCATATTCGTGGGGTTGCGGGGAATGGACCTGCCGGAACTCAAAGGGCATCTCAAAGTCTACCGCGAAGAGTGGAGTAAGGCTGGCCACCCGGGGAACGGCGACGTCATTCTGCGGATGCCGGTCTATGTGGCCGAGACGGACCAGCAGGCCAGAGACGATGCTGAGTCCAGCACGATGAGAGCCTACGAACGGCTGGCCGCAACCTGGTCCAATGTCACAGTGACGACTCCGGGCGTGACAGGTCTGGAAGAGAGGGCCGAGCAAGCCAGGCGCATCGCCGGAGCAACCTTCGACGACATTCTCAGGGACCGTCTGGCCTATGGGGCTCCTGGGACGGTCATTGACAGACTCAACGAGGTGCAAGAAGGCCTGGGCATATCGGGCATAATCGCTGAACTCAATGTGGGCGGACGCATCCCCAAAGAGTTGGTCGTCGATTCACTGAACCGTCTTGGCGAGCAGGTGATTCCGTCATTCAGGTAGGGGCCGCCGCACAGCGCCGCCGCTTCACTCCGACCGGCACCGGGAAGACTAAACCAGGTTCCCTTTGAAAACGCAGCTAGCTCAAGCCGCCAACTACAAGTGGTGGGCCTTTGTAGCCATCGCATCGGGAACATTCGTATCCGTAGTTGACCACGGCACAGTCCTGGTTGCCCTGCCGACCATCACCGACCACTTCGGCTCCGACCTTCCAACCGCCCAATGGGTCGTGGTCGGCTATGCCTTGACCATAAGCGCCCTGCTTCTACCCATGGGACGGCTGTCGGACATCATCGGGCGTAAGCGCATCTACATATACGGGTTCATCGTCTACATTATCGGCGCCGCTCTGTCGGGATTCGCCGGCGACATTCTTCCCCTGATTCTGTTCAAGAGCCTGCAAGGAGCAGGCTCGGCGATGATTCAGGGCACCGGCATGGCAATGATAACCTCGATCTTTCCGGCCAACGAGCGGGGCAAGGCCCTGGGAACACACCTGAGCGTCGTTGGCGCAGGCTCGGTGGCCGGACCAATCCTGGGAGGCCTGCTCGTGGACACCCTGGGGTGGCAGTGGGTCTTCTTCATCAATGTTCCGGCCGGCCTCATTGTAATAGGGGCAGTGTTCTTTATCCTGGACCGCTCGCGCCTGGGACAGGAAGGAGGCGGAGCCAAGTTTGACTGGATGGGCGCAGCGCTGTCGGCAGGAATGCTCGTGGCCTTCCTCATGTTCCTTACCACAGGCCCCACGTCAGGCTGGGGTTCCCCTGGAGTCGTGGCGGGAATGGCGTCCTTTGGCATTCTTTTAGTGTCATTCATCTGGTGGGAACTCCAAGCTCCCAGCCCCATGCTGGATCTGCGTCTATTCAAGCGCAGGATATTCGCCCTAGGAGTTCTGACAGGGTGGATTTCCTTCCTGAGCAACTCTCCTGTCAGATTTCTCATTCCCTTCTTCCTCCAGCCGGTGCTGGGTTTCAGCCCTGCCCAGATGGGGCTGTTGCTCGCTCCAGGCGCCCTGGCCATGATTATCATGGGGCCTCTCAGCGGGCGGCTGTCGGACCGCTATGGATGGAGGATATTCAACGTGGGCGGAAACCTGGTTTCGGCCTCTGGGCTGATCCTGCTTGCAACTGTGACGGTGGACGCTCACGTGGCTATGGTCGTGTCGGCATTCGTGTTGTCCAGCATGGGCATGGGAATATTCAACTCGCCCAACAGCAGCTCCATATTCAGCGCCGTGGAGCGGGAGAAGTTCGGAGTGGTGGGCGCCTTGACCCAGCTTATGCGGAATTCGGCCAATGTCACGAGCATCGCGATAGCCACGGCCATCGTAACTGCCACCATGGCGTCCATGGGCTTCCCTCCCAGCCTGGAAGCCTGCTCCGACGCCGCCGGAGACCCGGAGGTATGCGCCGCCTTCACTGCGGGGATGCGAAGAGCGGGCCTGGCCTTCGGCGTTCTCCTGCTGGTTGGGGCTGTGCTATCATATCTTAAAGGAGAGAGGGCCCGGCCCGTGGAAGAAACGCCCAGGCCGATAGCCGAGGCGGAGCCGGCCCAAACCGATTAGCATGGCGCCGATAGACTACATACCCCGCACCAGAGAAATGTACTCCGACCACCCTCCATACCGGTGGGTTGTCAACGAGGACGCGCCCTGGACTCCGCTGAATAAACCGGTAAACAAGTGCAAAGTGGCCCTCATAACCTCCGGGGGCGTCCACCTTGCTGATCAGAAGCCCTTCCACATGAAGGACGACACCTCGCTGAGGGAGATTCCCAAGGACACTCCCACGTCCGAACTGCTAATCAGCCACTTCGGATACCTCACCGACGACGCCAAGGTCGACCCCAACTGCGTCTTTCCCCTGGACCGCATGAGGGAACTGGAAGCCGAGGGGGTGATCGGCGAGCTGTCGGACCCGGCGTACAGCTTCATGGGCGGCATCTACTCCATCCGGAGGGTGCGTCAGGAAGTTTGTCCGGAAGTCGTGGAGCGGCTCGTCAGGAATGGGGTGGACCTGCTGTTCCTGGCGCCTGCTTGACCGGTGTGCCATCAGTCCGTAGGGCTGATAGCAAGAGCGGCGGAAGAGGCAGGGATACCGACGGTTGCCATGACCTCGGCTTTGGACATAACCAAAGCAGTGATGCCTCCCAGGTCGGTTTTTGTGAATTTCCCCCTGGGGCATCAGACTGGCAAGCCTAACGACCCGGCGTTGCAGAGAACTATCGTGCTGGACGCCCTGGCTGCGGCCGAGTCAATCTCAGTTCCAGGCGAAGTGGTGGTCCTACCATACGTATGGGATGAGCGGGACAGCAGCTGGGAAGAAACCGACTACCGCAAGGGTTACCTGCCCAGCTACGAACGCACCGCCGTATAGACCCCCCCAGCGTTCAGAAATACGGGAGACAAGATGAGGCCCCGGAGTTTTTCTCCGGGGCCTCTCTTTGGGTTTCTGAATGTTCGCCGGGCCGGTCTAGTACTCCATCGGAGGCATTGCCGGGCCGGCCTTCGGGTCTTCGGGGACATCGGTGATCATTGACTCCGTGGTCAACACCATGGACGCCACGGATGCGGCGTTCTGTAGAGCCGACCGGGTCACCTTTACCGGGTCCACGATGCCCTGTTGGAGCATCTGGGCGTACTCTCCGACATCGGCGTCGTAGCCGTAGTCGTCGGCGTGCTGTCGCACAGCGTCCAGCACCACTGCGCCTTCGCTCCCGGCGTTCTGAACGATGAGCCTCAGAGGCACTTCCATAGCTCTTCGCACTATGCCGGCGCCCACTGACTCGTCTCCAGGCAGGCTGAGGGAGTCCAATGCCCTCTGGGCGCGCACCAGCGCGACTCCGCCTCCGGCCACTATGCCTTCTTCCACTGCGGCCCTGGTGGCTGAGAGGGCGTCCTCGACACGGGCCTTCCGCTCCTTGAGCTCCACCTCGGTGGCTGCTCCCACCTTGATGACCGCAACGCCGCCCGACAGCTTGGCCATCCGCTCCTGGAGCTTCTCCCTGTCGTATTCGGAAGTGGTCTCTTCAATCTGCACCTTGATCTGGTCGATCCGTCCCTTGATGCTGCCTTCGGAGCCTTTGCCCTCCACTATGGTGGTCTCGTCCTTGTTGGAGGAGACCCGGCGGGCCTGACCCATGTCCTCAAGGGTGGTGGCGTCCAGCTTACGGCCAGCCTCTTCGCTTATCACTGTGCCGCCTGTCAGGATTGCGATGTCCTCAAGCATGTGCTTGCGCCTGTCGCCGAATCCGGGGGCCTTGACGGCCAGGCAGTTGAGGGTGCCGCGCAGCTTGTTGACCACCAGGGTGGCCAGCGCTTCGCCTTCTACGTCCTCGGCAATCAGGACAACTTCCTTCTTTCCTATCTGCAGCAGCTTCTCCAGCACCGGTACGATGTCCGACACTGCGGAGACCTTCTTGTCGGTGATGATGATGAAGGGCTCATCCAGGCCCGCTTCCATCCGGTCGGGGTTGGTGATGAAGTAAGGGGAGATGTACCCGCGGTCGAACTGCATCCCCTCCACGTACTCGGTCTCGTCCACCATGCTCTTAGACTCTTCGACCGTGATGACGCCGTCCTTGCCCACCTTCTCCATTGCGTCGGCGATGGTCTGGCCGATGGCGTCCTCGTGGGCCGAAAGCGCAGCCACCTGGGCTATCTGGTCACGGCTTTCCACGGAGGTGGCCATGCTCTTCAACTCGCCCACCACGGCGCCCACGGCGTTGTCGATGCCGCGCTTCAGGGCCATGGGGTCGGCTCCCGCCGCTACGTTGCGGAACCCGTCGTTAATCAGGGCCTGGGCCAAGACCACGGACGTGGTGGTGCCGTCTCCGGCGGCGTCGTTGGTCTTGCTCGCCGTCTCCTTAAGGAGCTGGGCGCCCATGTTCTCGAAGGGCTCGGTCAGTTCGATTTCCTTGGCGATGGTCACGCCGTCGCTGCACACTTGGGGCGGGCCGAATTTCTTGTCCAGTATCACGTTCCGACCCTTGGGCCCCAGGGTGATTTTCACCGTGTCCGCCAGTACGTCAATACCGGTCTTAAGGCTCTTGCGTGCATCCTCTGCGTAGGTCAGCTGTTTGCCAGGCATGGCTCCTTCCTTTCTCTTTGTTGGTTCCAGTCTTTCTTTAAGCGGGGCGGCCGCTAGTTGATCCTGGCCAGAATGTCGCTCTCTCTCAGAATCAGGTAATCGTCTTCTCCGTCCTTGTACTCGGTGCCGGCGTACTTGGAGTAGACCACCTTGTCTCCGACCGAGAGTTCCATGGGAATCCGCCCCTTGCCGTCATCGGTGGAGCGGCCGGGACCGGCGGCAACCACCTCTCCGGTCTGGGGCCTCTCCTTGGCTGTGTCAGGCAGGTATATGCCTGAACTCGTCTTCTCTTCCTGCTCCAGCGGCTTTACCACTACCCTGTCTCCAAGGGGAGCAAAATCAACCACAGCTTCCTCCTTAACGCTATTGTCTGGCATAATTTTAGCGCTCGGCTCTAGAGAGCGCTAATCCGATTGCCAATCCTAACTGAGAACCATATCCTTGTCAAGAATTTCCTGTCTCGACGCCAATCCCGCCAGCTACACCGATGACGAAATCCACTCAGCAAACGGTTGACCTGAAAACCGTCCAACTATCCCTGGATGGGACGGTTGCGACGGTGACCCTGAACAGGCCCCGGTCCCGCAACCGGCTAAGCCTGGACATGGCCAGCGACCTCCGCGAAGCCGGCGGGCTTCTGACGGAGGAAGCAGCCGAGGTTAGAGCCGTGGTGGTCACCGGCCGGGGGGCCGGCTTTTCATGCGGGCGAGAAAAATTGACTGCCTCCGACGCACAGAAAAACGGCATGTCGCTGGAACAATGGCTGGACCTCCATCGTGCTGCTACCGCAATAGCGGCTCTGGAGGTCCCGGTGATTGCGTCCCTCAACGGCGACGCCACCGACCACGGTTTGGAGTTGGCCCTGGCCTGCGACTTGAGAGTTGCCGACCCGGCGGCGCGGCTGGGCTTTACCGACGTCTCGGCTGGCAGGATGCCCTGGGACGGAGGGACTCAACGCCTGACCCGTCTGGCAGGCCCGACGCTGGCGATGGACATGCTGCTCACTTCCCGGCTGATAGACGCTCAGGAAGCTATGGCTGCCGGGCTGGTCAACCGGGTCAGCGCACCGGGGCGCGCCCTGGAAGAGGCCCTGGACCTCGCCAATCTCATCGCCTCGGCGGCTCCCATCGCCTCCAGGTACATCAAAGAGGCGGTCGTGTCGGGGATGGAAATGACTGTCGCCCAGGGCCTGGGGCTGGAGGCCGACCTCAGTGTCATTCTTCAGAGTACTCAGGACCGGGCCGAGGGACTTAGGTCCTTCTTCGAAAAACGAGACCCAGAGTTCCACGGGGAGTGATTCCCAGGCTGAGCCGGAAATGCGGACTAGCACGGTGTTCAAAATTAAATCAGGGCGCCGAAACCACTCAACTTGTCATTCCGAGCGCAGCGAGGAACCTCAGGACGGTTTTCGGCGTCAAGACACAATTCGACGGACAACTCCTTTACTTGGGGCCCGTATTTTTGACGGCGCAGGATTGATTACGAGAATTTCAGATTCCTCACTTCGCTGCGCTGCGTTCGGAATGACAATGACCGTGAGGAGGGCACATAAGGGCGCCGACAATGGAGGACCCCGTTCCAATCGTCACTCCAGCGAAGGCTGGAGTCCAGGGAATCGTGCAAGCAGGAAGGACGCTTCCTGGATTCCTGCCTCCGCAGGAATGACGAAAAGGGTTCCACTCTGGTCGTTCCAACCGGCTTGCGTCAGAACACAAGGGGCAGTCAGCATCTATTCTCATGCCGATAACCTTGGCGCTGGGTAGAATAGCGGGAGCTCCATGATTGCCTTTGAGACGCTCCTCTACAACAAGACTGGAGGCGTGGCGCGCATCTCGTTGAATCGGCCCCATGTTCGCAACGCCTACAACACCACAATGCGCGACGACCTCTACCAAGCCCTCTCCGCCGTCAGAGACGACCCGGAGGTGCGGGTGGCGGTCTTGTCGGGAGAAGGTCCCGCCTTCTGTGCCGGCGCAGACCTGTCCGAGTTTGGGACCGCTCCTTCTCTCGCCGTCGCCCGACAGGTGCGTTGGCGGAGGGACGTGTGGGGACTGTTTCTCAGCGTGTCCAAACCCATGGTGGCGTCGATACACGGCTATTGCCTCGGCTCGGGAGTGGAGATGGCCCTTCTATGCGACATCCGCATAGCGGCGGAAGACGCCGTCTTCGGCCTTCCCGAAGCATCCCTGGGACTGATTCCCGCCGCCGGGGGCGTCGTGACCCTGCCCAGGACCGTAGGCATTGGAGCCGCCCTGGACTTGCTTCTTACGCGTAGGAGAATTGCCGCTCCCGAAGCCCGGACCCTTGGACTCGTGACCCGTGTGGCGCCCGCCGATGAGCTTGATGACGTGGTCAGCGACCTTGCCCATCGGATGGAATCCCTGGAACCTTTCGTCCCGGCGGCGGTGAAGCGGGCGGCGCGTCAAGGGATGGACCTGCCCATGAATCGGGCGTTGGAGCTGGAAACCCGGCTTGTGCTCAAGACGTTGGGTGAGACTGGCGCCCTCTGATACAATACTGAGTTGGCGCCGACAGTGTAACTCCACCAGCCGGCCCGTCAATGCCTGGAGGATGCTGAATGAACACCACGGAGTTTCTGACCATTGCCAACGCTATCGTGCCGGACCGCACGGCTGTCGTGTTCGAGGGACAACGGTACACTTACGAAGACCTGCAAGAACGGGTGTCCAGACTGGCCAATGCCCTGTCCGACCTGGGCGTAGGTCCAGGAGACCGGGTGGCGTCAATGCAGGTGAACACCAACCAGGTGATCGAGACCTATTTCGCCGCCGCCGCCCTGGACGCCATCTACGTGCCCTTCAACTTCAGGGCCAGGGCCGAGGAAGTCGCCTATATGCTCAGCGACGCCGATCCATCGGTGTTCCTGGTGGGTGGCCGTTACTTGGGCCTGGTCGACTCGATTAACCCTGGTGTCCTGCCCTCCAACCTGATAGCTCTTGACGGCCAAGCTCCGGTCGGGGGAGACACTGAGGGCCATTGGCTTTCGTATGAGGATATGCTGGCGTCGGCGTTGCCGGACCAGCTCCACTTCCCAGAAGCCGACGACGACGACACCACCATCCTGATGTTTACCGCGGGCACGACAGGCCACCCCAAAGCGGTGATGCTCACCCAGCAGAGCTTCACGTCCTACCTGCTGGCCAACGTCACTCCACCTGATCCGGACGAAGAGGAAGAGAAGAACCTCCTCACGGTGCCCCTGTATCACATCGCGGGGATTCAGGGGATGATGGCCGCCGTCTACGGAGGCAGGTCTCTGGTGGTCATGCGCCAGTTCGAACCCGTCGAGTGGATGGAACTGGTCCAGAAGGAGCGGGCTAACAGAGCGATGCTGGTCCCGACGATGATAAAGCGGCTCATGGACCACCCTGAGTTCCCCGACCACGACCTGTCCAGTCTCGAAGTCATTACCTACGGCGCGGCTCCCATGCCACTGGAGGTCATCAGTCGCGCAATCCAGGAGTTTCCAGGAGCTCGCTTCATCAACGCTTTCGGCCAGACGGAAACGGCGTCAACTATCACCATGCTGCCCCCCGACGACCATGTGCTGGAGGGGACTCCTGAGGAGGTCGAGAAGAAGCTGAAGCGGCTCACCTCCATCGGCAAGCCCCTGGACGACGTGGAGGTGCGCATAGTCGACGAGGACGGCGACGATGTAGACACAGGAGAAATTGGCGAGATAGTGGCCGCCGGTGCACGAATGATGAAGGGATACTGGAACCAGGAGGACGCGACTCAGAACGCCATTCGCGGCGGTTGGGTCTACACCGGCGACCTGGGCTACCAGGACGATGACGGCTATATTTTCCTGTCCGGCAGGGCCAGGGACTTCATCAAGCGGGGCGGCGAGATGGTCTCCCCCGAGGAAGTGGAAAGCGTCCTACGTTCCCACTCTGCGGTTGACGACGCGGCCATAATCGGCGTCCCCGACCTGGAATGGGGAGAGCGAGTCCGGGCCGTCATCGTGCTCAAGGAGGAGCGGACAGCGTCGCCGGAAGAGCTGATTGAGCACTGCCACGAACACCTGTCCAGCTTCAAGCGGCCGGAGGACGTGGTGTTCGTCAACGAGCTTCCCCGCAACCCCTTGGGCAAGGTGCTGAAAAGGGTGCTTCGCGAGGAATACAACCAGCCAATAGAGGACTAAGGACGGGTGCAGATCTCTAAGGCGGCGTCTCCAATACCTCCAGCCTGACCCCGTCGGGGCCCTCGAAGAAGCATACGTTCCGTCCGCTTCCCACCTGGAACTGGGCCAGTATCTTGGCTCCTGACGCCTCCAGTTGGGCCACCGTGCCGGGCAGGTCGTTGGTGTCAATCGCCACGTGTTCCAAGCCATAGAACTGCTCTATGGGCTGGCCCTCCACCAACGTAGTCACATTCATGGGGATTCCATGGAGGTCAAGCTTGTAGCCTATGTCGCCGATTTCCTGCACCACAGTGGCTCCCAGGTTGTTCACATACCAGTCGGCTGTAGCTTTTGGGTCCGGGGTCTTGAAGTGGAAGTGGTTCAACTTGAAGTCAGCCATCGGAGTCCCTCCTGTTTCGACTTTTGACGATTGATTATTCGGCGCCTGCTGATGCTACGCCTCCACTTGGGCTAGTGCAGTCTGAGGTCGGCCCCGTTCAGCCTCGTTGTGTCGTCGATGACCACCGGCGCTGTCAAGGCGGCCCTCATATAGCAGCCTGCCTTGGCGTTGCGCAAGACAGCGGCCACCTTATCCGGATCCTCCTCAGACTCGATCTCAAAGTGGGTCTCGACCCTGGGGACGCGCGCCTGGATAGAACCTTCCAACACCGATCCGCTGAGCTCCAGGTGAAGGGATACATGGGCCTTGACCTTGTCGTTGGAGACGTTCATTTGATGGGAGTACCTCCCAATCTGGGTCATCTCTCAAAAGAGGATGGCCGCCGCCAGATAGGCCATGGGAGGCGGCGCCGAGTTGTCCCCTCCGATCGTGTCCGGCTCATCGCAAAATATTGAGAATTCTTTGCCTGCGATGCTGAAGTCGGCCCGTTTCAGCATAGTTCCCAGGGTTTCAGCGTCGCACTCCAGGACTATGCTCCGATAGCTCCGTTCGCGTGTGGGGCCCTCGGACGGCGATCGTGTGTCGTTTTGGGCCTCATGGGTGTGAGCCTCGCTGCCGCCGTCGGAAGAAAGAAGTTCGGACATGATTCTCCTATCGAATCTACGGTGGGGGCTTAATAGTAATCGTATTCCGGGCCGCTTCGTAAACGTTTGGGGACCAATCTCAGCAGCATGTGCTTCAGCAGACCGTTGCGGACTGACTTCCATGATTGCCTCACCGGGAGCATGTCCTGTCCCGACTGCCGTTGAGGACCCGCAGGGTCCCCGTAAACGTCCATAATGTACCTGGACGTGATGTAAGACAGGTCGTCCGAACGTTCCGGCATGGCCTCGCCCAGGCGCTTGCTGTACTCCCACGGAGTCTCCTGGGGTTTCGCCCCGAGCCCGGCCATGCTCGCAAGAATCCTCATGGAGACATAGACGGACGTGACGTACGGGAACCGGGACAAGTTCCACCTGGCATAGACAATCCCGCCGACGGGCAGCGTCACCGCCAGGGCTATAACAGCCGCGATAAACGCGGTCAGCGCCGAAACACCGGTCCCTCCTTGTGCCTGGACGTCAGGAGGGAGGTCTTCGAGCGCGTCCAGGTCGTCCAACTCGTTGAACAAATCGTCGCCGTTGTCCAGTTCCTCCTCGTCGCATATCCCAGGTATGAATTCCTCGCACACCTCGTCGCTGATTCCGCCGGAGGCCAGTCTTCCGGCGCCTGGAGTGAACCCCAGGCTGACCAGCGAGTCCTGGACGTCCACCGGAGTGGGCTCGAATTCCACCCATCCGTACTCAGGGAAGTAGACCTCCGTCCAGGCGTGGTAGTGCTTGGCCCTTACCACCCAGCCGCCTCTGTCCTCGTCGTATTCGCCTGGACCGAACCCTACCACCAGCCGCGCCGGTATCCCCAGTGAACGGAGCATTGTTGCCATTGAGGAGGCGTAGTTCTGGCAGAACCCGCGCCCCAACTCGAAGAGGAAGAAGTCTACGAAGTCACGTCCCTCCGGGGGAAGGGCCACATCGAGGGTGTATGGAATCCTGTGAAGATAGCCCTGGATAATCTGAGCCTTGTCATAAGGATTGTCTGCGGACTCCGTCATGGTCTCCGCCAGCCGCCTTACCCTGCCAGGCAGCGTTTCCGGGAGCTGAAGGTATCTGTCTGACACCCATACAGGGTAGTCTGCTGTGGCGGCCCGTAAGGCGGCGGGAGAGGCTGCGGACACAACACCGGTGGTGGAGTATTGCACCGGCGGGTTCAGCACTCCCCTGTCGCTGAGCAGGGCCATGGCTTGCCGGGGTTCCGGCTGGCTCCTCTGCACGCCAATGAAGTTCCCGGACGGAAAGTCGTCTTCGACTTCCGTGTACACAAGGCCGGGGTTGGACAGAGACTCGTTTTCAGGAAGCGTTTGGGCGTCCGCGGCTCTCAGCATCTGAGACGTGCCGTCGATTCTGGAGTTCTTCCAACGCACGAGGTCGTCTCGGTAAGCGGTCACGTCGTCAGGCAGATAAGTCGTCTGGGGGCCCGATATGAAAAGCTTGAAGGGGTCGCGTCCAGCCATCTCTACCGAGGTGGGAATGCTGGACGCGACGGGTTCGCCGACGGTCACCAGCGTGTTGGTCTTTGAGAAGATGCGGACAGTAATGTCCACTTCCTTGGTGTCCCGCAATTCGTCGATGGGGTCCGCCAGAGAAACGTCAGAATGCTGGACTTCCTGGCGATTGTCCGAGCTGGTCCACCCTTCGCTGGTGTATGTATCGTATGCTCTCATGCGCCAGTGGTGGGCCTGCTTGGACTCCACGAGAAATATCTCTTGTTCTCCCAGCTCTTCACCCTTGCTGAAGGGCAATTCCGTCCCGGGGGCAAAGGGGCCAATCTGGTCCAGGTCCAATGGCGGAGAGTAGAAGAGGTAGTTCTTTCTGTCGGGCACGCCGTAGAAGAGGCTCGACCAGTTCGACTGGAACTCGTACAGCGGCTTCTCGAACTTCTCGGCGGCGGGAATCACTATCCCCTCGGGCGAGGGCGCCTGCCACACCGGGATTAGAGCCGCTCCCATGAACACGGCGGAGGCCGCGACCGCTCCGGCGGTCTGCAGGCCCGTAAGGTTCTGACGACCCCGGAAATGCTTCAGCGCGATGCCGGGAGCGGATGCCAGGGCATACATGAAGAAATACCAGTAGAAGCTCGACGGCAGAAAGGTCAGTACCACCAGCAAAGCCGCCAAACCGGGGAGTATGTGGACGATGGGGGCTTTTGCTCTGAACGCAGCCCACGCCGTTAGGTGTGCGCTCAAGAGGATGACGCCAATGAAGAAAACGCCTGTTGTGACTTCGCCTCTGTCCCCAGCCGAGCTGCCTATGGCCCCAAACCACCCGCTGATCTCTGAGAAGAGGTCCTGCATGCTGCCCGCGTCCGAAATGGTGAAGGCTCCAATGAGGATTGCGCCAAGGACGGCTATCAGGACACCCAGTGGGTGGGCCCGCTTCCAGCCAATCCCCGACTTAGCCAGCACGGCCAGGAAGGGCAACGGGACCAGGGCCAGTGGAATGAGAGGCGGAAGCCCGTCCACCCAGTCGGCGGCGTTGATGACCGCAGCGGTGGCCGTGAGCGGCAGCCCAAGAATCAGGACAAAGATGATCTCTTCGAGCGAAGGGACCGCTTTTCGTTTTAGCGATTGAGATTCCGACGTGTTTCGCATCAAAAAAGTCACCGCTGACTAATATAAGGAAATGCGGACCATCAGGTCGCTCAACACCGATGCCATGTCATCGTTTTTCCTGAGAATGAAAACCCATTCGTTCCGCTCCACCCAATGGCCCGCCCTTCCGGCGGCTGAGGACGACGCAGCAGGGTCAAAGCTGGCCTTGTCCAGGAATATGGGGGCGGCCAGGATTCTTCTGCGGGTCAGGAACTGCATAAGGTTGCCCAGGGGCGCCGTAGGCTCCGGTGTCAAGGCAATCACCACCGAGCCGGGCTGGAGCTCGGCGCTCAAGGATGAGACGACCTCAATAAAGGGAGTTCGCCCCCTGGCCTCGATGGTGGCCAAGCTTCCCATCATTGTCCATAATTGGTTCGGGTCCTTGGCCGGGGAAAAGCGGCGCGGTTCATCTCCCTGGGCGGCCAGCCCCACTGCATGTCCCCGGTCCATCAACCCCTTCATCAGGGAAGCGGCCGCCGTGATCATGTACTCCTCAGTGCCGTCTGCGCCCTCTCCCGCCTGAACTTCCTGGTCCATATCAAGAAAAATCCAAATCTCGTTGACGCCCGCGCCGTCGAACTCTTTGGTCATCAACTGGTCCCGTCGTGCGGTTGACGGCCAGTGTATGTGGGTAAGGCTGTCCCCGGGCTCGTATTCCCTTACCAGCGACGCTGCGGGGCTGTGGCCCAGACGCTGGCCGGTCTCGCCGATTTCTCCACCGGCCACCTGCCCTGGCACCAGAGCCCGGGTCAGGTCCACGGTCGAGGGGTATACCAGATAGCTCCTGGGCTCTCCGACGCGAGTCTCCATGCTGAAAAGCCCGGTGGGGTCCTTGGTCCGCATCGCCAAAGCGCCGACGGAGTTCAAGCCCCTCTTGCGGCAGAAACCGGACACAGTCCACCTAATGGACCCGTGGGGGGGAAGATTGAAGTTGACCTCCTCGAAGTCCAGCGCTTCCCCGGTCAAACTGGACCGAAGCGCAAGCCTGGGAATCCCAAGCTTCTCAGTGATGTCCACCGTGAGGACCATTCTCCCTCCCACCTGGGGATGGGCGGACACCTCTTCCACCTTCACATGCAGGCCGCGGCTCTGGAGCCAGGTGATGCCGTATGCTATGACTGCTCCGCCCACGACTACGTAGACAATCCAGTAGAGGGGCTGGAAGCCTGTCAGCATGGCCAGGAGAAGCACGCCCCCCAAACCAACAAAAAGGCGGAGGAAGGGCTTTACGTAGGGGCCCAGCGATTGAAAGCGGCCTGCGTTAGCCGCTGGTTCTGCGGACTGGAGCAAAGGGGAACCCCTGGACCGGAGCCGCTCCGGCCACGGGAACGGACTCCAAGATACTCCGAATGGCGTCGTCTTCGGTCAGGTCCGAGCGTCCGTCCGCCGATAGGACGATGCGGTGCCCCAGGACCTCGACGGCCACGGTTTTCACGTCGTCCGGCAGCACGTAATCTCGCCCTTCCAGCAGCGCCAGCGACTGGGAAAGGCTCAACATCCCCAGGGAAGCCCTGGGAGACGCGCCCAAATAGATGGACTGGTGGATCCTCGTCGAATTCACGATTCCCACCACGTATTCCTTTACAGCCTTGTCCGCGTAGACGTTGCGGGCTGCTTGCTGGGCCATGCCGATTTCATCGGCGTCGGCCACAGGCTCAATGTTGTCTATGGGGTGGATGGGAATCTGGTTGTCCAGTATGGAAACCTCTTCCTCAGGGCTGGGGTAGTCGAGCCTCAGGCGTATCAGAAATCTGTCCAACTCCGTCTCGGGCAGGGGGAAGGTGCCTCCGTGCTCGGTGGGGTTGCGGGTGGCAAGTATCAGAAAGGGCGAAGGCATGGGGTGGCTTATGCCGTCGATGGTGGTCTGCCGCTCCTCCATGCACTCCAGCAGCGCCGACTGAGTCTTGGGCGAAGCCCTGTTGATTTCGTCCACCAGCACTATGTTGGACAACACGGGGCCGGGGCGGAACGTAAACTCTCGGTCCCTCTGGTCGAATATGTAGACTCCAGTGACGTCGCTGGGAAGGAGGTCAGCCGTACACTGGATGCGGCGGAAGGTGAGGCCCACAGACTTGGCCAGGGCCCTGGCAAACATGGTCTTGCCTACTCCAGGGACGCCCTCAACCAGGACGTGGCCTTGGGAAAAGAGCGCCGCCACCCCCAGTTTCACAACGTCTGTCTTGCCAACGATGACCTTCTCTACGTTGGCCACGATGGCGGCCCCAAGGTCTGAGGCCCTTTGCAGGTCGTTTTCAACTGTCACTTGGCGCCCCCACTGGTCCGAGACTGGCTCCCATGACGCCCATCGACTGCAAGGCTAACCATTATTTGCCCAAGGACGGCTCGGTTCTGGAAAGGCTCACGGGGGACTGCCGTTAACGGGCGGTCTTCAATGACCGTCCGAATAGGCGTGGGACTAGCCGGATACTACAATCGGTTCCTAAGGTTGTCAATAGCGACGAAATCTGATGGAACGGAGGGTCGTCCCTAACGTCGTCGCCCGCCCATTGCGCTTGACCCTTCCCTCGTAAAGCGCTAATATTCAGCAACAAATCTCTCTTAATATTCAATCAACCCTAAGTCATGGAAGTCACAGGAAAGGAAGGGGCAAGATGGCTTACGCGCAAGAAGATATTGAACTGATGGCCCATCTTATGAGGCGGGCCGGTTTCGGAGCTCCCAGGGCTGAGTTGGAAGAACGTTTGGCAAAGGGCTACGAGGCCACCGTGGACGAGCTGGTGGACCCCGACAAGTACGGCTTTCCCCAGAACGACGAGGACCTGCTCTTCCGCCACTTCCCCGTCGGCATACTGCCCGGCGGCGTCACCGACCCGGGCCAGGGCAACTACATTTGGCAGATTCTGAACACCAAGCGGCCGCTCCAGGAGAAGATGACCCTGTTCTGGCACCACGTCTTCGCCACCGGCAACTCCAAGATTGACAACTGTGACCAGATGCTCGACCAGATAAACATGTTCCGCGGCCTTGCCTTGGGCAACTACCGCGAGCTTCTGGTGGCGTTGGCCAAGAACCCGGCCATGATTTTCTGGCTGGACAACAACGAGAACCACAAGGACCATCCCAATGAGAACTGGGGGCGGGAGCTTCTGGAACTCTTCTCCATGGGTCAGGGCAACTACACCGAGAAGGACGTCTTCGAGTGCTCCAGGGCCTTCACGGGCTGGACCATTGCGGCCAAGCTGCCGAGGTTCCCTTATGGGCGGTTCCCTTGGGCCTTCGAATATCGTGAGGACGACCACGACGAAGGAGAAAAGGAGTTCTTGGGCCAGCGCGGGAACTTTGACGGCGAAGACATCATAGACATCATCGTTCGTCAGCCTGCCACCGCCCGTTTCATCGCCCGACACCTCTACAACTTCTTCGTGGCCGACGACGTGCAGGTTCCCGCGTGGCTGGACGTGCCTCCCAGGGACCCGGTGGCCATCAACATCATCGGAGACGCCTTCATCACCAGCGGATACGACATGAAGGAGACCATGAGGGCGGTGCTCAACTCCGACTTCTTCAAGGAGTCCCTCTACAAGAAGGTCAAGAGCCCCACGGAGGTCGTGGCCGGGACACTCAACCTGGTGGGAGACTTCAAGGGCAGACCCCGCCCAGGGCTTACCGCAATGGGGGTCGAACCCCGTAACATGGGCCAGGCCCTGCTGGACCCGCCCAGCGTGGAAGGCTGGCACACCGGAGCCGAGTGGATTGACAGCGGCTCCCTGGTCCGCAGGATCAACTTCGTGGCTGACCGAGTTGCTGACATTTCCAAGCCCGGCGTCCAGGACATCGTCAACCGCATAGAAGCGATGGGGACTATATCGGCTGAGAAGCTGGTTGACAGCTGTCTCGACCTCATAGGCCCCGTGGACATGGGCGAGAACACAAGGGAAGAGCTCGTCACCTACGCCGCCAGAGATGGTGACGTGCTTTGGAACGATGACGGAGCCAGGGATGCTTCTGCCAGAAGGGTTGGGGACATGCTGGCCCTGATCGCTTCAACCAGAGAGTACCAGTTCGGCTAACATCCGGGGGTTGATACAAACATCTGATCAGAAGGATTGGGTGCGCTGATGCTTACACGCACGGTTCAAGGCCGGACATACACTTACAGCCACTGTATAGGGCGCAACGCCGGGGGCGGCCCCGGGTTCCGTTACGCAATGGACGTGGCTTTGGACTCCGAAGGGGTAGCCTACGTCATCAACCGGGGGTCCGAGTACAACCAGGGCACGCGCATTAGCAAGCTGGCCTTCGGAGAGGACGCAGGAGCCGAAGAGTTCATAAGCGAGTTCGGCAGCTACGGAGAGATGGACGGCCAGTTCGTAGGCGCCACCTGCATCGCCATCGACGACGACGACCGAATCTACGTATCGGACGAAGACCTGAACCGAATCTCTGTGTTCGACAAGAATGGGAATTTCCTGGACAAGTGGGGTTCCTCGGGCTCCGAAGAAGGACAGCTCGACAGTCCGTCCGGCATCGATTTCGACCAGAATGGGAACCTCTGGGTCGTGGACAGCGGCAACAGCCGTGTCCAGGCATTCACCAAGGACGGCAAGTTCCTGAAAGCCTGGGGCAAATGCGGCACAGGGGCTGGTGAACTCAACGCTCCCTGGGGTGTGACTGTCGACGACAACGGAGACGTATACGTTGCCGACTGGTACAACGGACGCGTCCAGAAGTTCGACCAGGACGGGAATTTGCTGATGACCTTCGGTGACTCTGACAGCGGAGACGGGGCCTTAAGGCGCCCCAGCGACGTGGCAGTGGACAGTGAAGGCGACGTGTACGTGGTTGACTGGGGAGAGAGCAAAGTCCAGGTGTATGCCCCGGACGGCGCCCACATCACCACTTTCGTCGGCGACGCCCACCAGCTTTCCAAGTGGGGAGCGGAGGTCGTAGCGGCGAACCCGGACACAGTCAAGGCCCGCAGGAGGGTGAAGAGCCTGGAACCGGAGCAGCGGTTCAACTACCCCACCGCCGTCCTGGCCGACTCTGAGGGCCACTTGGTCATCGTCGACCAGATGCGGTCCCGCCTGCAGGTCTACATCAAGGAAAAGAACTACGTCGACGCCCAGTTCAATCTCTAGTCCCCAACCAACAGAGCATAAAATATCGGCGGACTCTAATGAAGGAGTCCGCCGATTTGTTTGTCTCCTGAATCAACTGTTTAGCGGCGCTGGAACACGGCGGCCATGCCCTGACCCCCGCCGACGCACATGGTCTCCAGGCCGAACTCCGCGTCCCGCCGCTCCATCTCGTGCAGCAGAGTGGTGAGGATTCTGCATCCTGTGGCGGCTATGGGGTGGCCCAGAGAAATCCCGGAGCCGTTGACGTTCAGCTTGTCATCATTGGGCAGTTTCCACTCCCTCAACACCGAAAGCACCTGGGAAGCGAATGCCTCGTTCACTTCGATAAGGTCCATGTCGTCCAGGGACAGGCCTGTCTTGTCCATCACCTTGGCGGTGGCGGGAACCGGGCCGATGCCCATAGTCGCCGGATGGCAGCCGGTGACGGCCCAGCCCTTCAGGTAGCCCATTGCGGTCAGCCCCAGCTCCTCCAGCTTGTCCTCGGCCACCACCAGGCACACCGACGCTGCGTCGTTCTGACTGGAAGCGTTCCCCGCAGTCACGGTGCCGTCGGAGCCCATGATGGGGCGCAGCCTCGACAGGGCTTCCATGTTGGTGTCGGCCCTAGGACCTTCGTCCTTGTCGAACATGACCGGATCGCCCCTGCGTTGGGGGATGGGCACCGCCACCAGTTCCTTCTCGAACTTGCCCGACTCGACGGCGGCCACGGCCCGCTGGTGGCTCCGCAGCGCGTATTCGTCCTGTTCCTGTCGGGAAATCTCATACTCCTTGGCCAGGTTCTCGGCGGTCTCTATCATCCCGGATATGTAGCCGAACCGCTCCTCAGGCGAAACGGTCTCTCTGGCCCGCTCCAGCCTGTCATGGAACTTGACCGAGCCGAACCTGGCCCCCCACCTTGACTCGTTGGTGTAGTACTCGGCTCCGCTCATGCTTTCCGTGCCGCCGGCTATGACCACGTCGGCATTCTCGGTCTGCACCTCCATAGCCGCGTTGATGATGGCCTGTAGGCCGGAGGAGCAGCGACGGTCGAGCTGGTACCCAGGCACCTCTATGGGCAAGCCGGCTTTCAACGAGACGAGGCGGCCAATGGCGGGGTGCTCGCCGCTGGGGTACCCGTTGCCCAGGATTACGTCGTCAACCTTGGCCGGGTCCAGCCCCGTGCGGTCGAGAAGCTCTTTAATCACCAAGGAGCCCAGGTCGGTGGGCGAGACGCTCCTCAGGGTGCCTCCAAAGTTGCCTACGGGTGTACGAATGGGAGAGACTATAGCAACGCCGCGCATGATGGGCTCCTTTAGGTGGTGTCAGGTTAGGGGACTGCAATCGGCCAAATGAAAAGGCGCCACAATTGTAGTGGCGCCCCTGCCTACCGTCAAGGAAAGTTAAAGCGACGAAGTCCGTCAGTCCACGACGGGGTAGTTGGGAGGGCCCCAGTCGACCTGGGAGTTGTCCATCATCAGGTCGATGAACAGAGGGACCAGGAAGGCCATGATCCTCGCGCCGTCCCGCACCTGGTCCCGGTTTACCGAGCCGTTCCAGGTTGCGCCGCCGTGAATTAGTTGGTTGCGTAGGACGTAGAGCCGGTCGAACACTGCGTTCAGGACGAAACGGGTGTCCTTGTCGACCAGGGCCTTGAGGGCCTCTTTCCTGCGTTCGGAAAAATGATGTTCCCAGTTGTCGTAGCCCAAGCCGCTGTGGTGGTCCCAGAACGGCTGGAAGACGTACTGGTTGTCCAGGAGAACCCTTACGGGGCCGGAGAAACGCTGGTAGATGGCGTCGTAGATTGTGCCGTCGGCGTCCAGACCCAGGATCGAATCGAAATATTCGGAAAAGGTGGACCGTTCTATCGTGTCGGGATCCTGGCGTCGGTTGGTGGCATAGACGGCGTTGAAGGCTATCCAGTAGAAGATGAAGGCAGAGTCGTAGTCATCCTCCTCCTTCTCAGCTCGCTGGACCCAGCTGAGCGCCCGCCTCATGCGGAGGCGTAGCTTGTCCGGCAGATCGTCACGTACGTTGCGCCATTTCGCGTCCAGTGCTTCAAAGGTCAGCGGGTTACGCATAAGCTCCAAGCTCCCTGGGCGGTTCCGAAACCGAGGCCGTTCAACCCATTTTAGCCAACGACCCCCCGTCCATAAAAGAACCTGGTCTATCCGTTATATACGTGTATATACGTGAACACTTCCCAGAAACCGGACTGGAATGTACACTTTTGTCCATTGAGGTTCGCTAAGGAGACGCCATGCCAACCGCCGCAGAGTTGATTGTCCAGACCCTGGAGGAAGCCGGAGTTGAGTACGTGTTCGGCATTCCGGGGGGAGGCACAGGCCAGATATTCGGCCTGCTCCATGGCCGGGAGGACCGCATCAAGACCATCCTGGTGCGCCACGAGCAGGCCGCGGCGATAATGGCGGACGCATACGCGCGGGCCTCGGGCAAGCCCGCAGTGGTCATGGGCCAGGGATTGTTCATCGGCTCCAACGCATCCTTCGGCATCATGGAGTCCATGCTCAGCAGCTCACCCATGCTCATACTGACCGACACCTCCGACGGCGGAGTCGGAATGCACGCCGCCAACCAGTCGGGTGCGGGGGAATACGGCAGCATCGACCTTCCGGCCATATTCCGGGCCATGACCAAGTACACCGCGGTGGCCGCCAGCCCCAAAGAGGCGGTGTTGAGCGCTCAGCTTGCCATCAAACATTCTCTCAGCGGCAGGCCCGGTCCGGCAGCGGTGGTCATGCGCTCGGCGTCAATTGGGGGAGAAGTGGACGTGGAGTCGCCGCCCTTCATACACAACGCCGCCGGATACCTGAACACCGCCAAGCCCCAGAGCGCTCCCGCCGACGTTGAAAAGGCTGTCCAAATCCTCTCGGAATCGGCCCGGCCTGTAATCGTCGCAGGCAACGGAGTCCACGTCGCCAAGGCCCACAAACAGCTTCAGGAGTTGGCCGAACTATGGCAGGCTCCCGTGGCCACAAGCTACAAGGGCAAAGCGGCTCTCCCTGAAACCCACCCGCTCTCCCTGGGGATGGTGGGGGTGTACGGTCAGGATGCAGCCAACCGGCTGGTGGGAGAGGCCGACGCGGTTCTGGTCATCGGGGCCAAGCTGACTCCCCAGGACACGGTGCGGGAACGTCCTGACGTGTTCAACCCCCTGCGACAGCGCATTATCCAGATTGACATAGACGAGCGGAACGCCGGGTGGACTTTCCCCATAGACCTGGGGTTGGTGGGCGACGCCGGAGCCATAATGGACCAGTTGCTGGATGCTTCTACAGAGGCCGCCGAGTCCTCCAAGTCCAAACGGCAGGCTTGGGCCGCAGGCATCGACGAAGTCAAACGCCAGATGGCCTTCTACGACGACCCGGAGATGCACCGGGACAGTTCGCCTGTCACACCCCAGAGATTGGTGGCCCTGCTGCAAGAGACGCTGGACCCATCCACTGTCTTCTCCCTGGACGCGGGGAACAACCGCACCTGGATGGCCCACCTGTACAAGTCTCGCCAAGCCAACACCTTCTTCTGCCCAGGAGGCACAGCGGGAATGGGATGGGGGCTGCCCGCAGCCGTGGCCCTGAAGCTGGCGTACCCTGACCGGCCTGTGGCGTGCGTCACAGGAGACGGCGGATACATGATGACTGTAAACGCGCTTTCCACCGCGATGCAGTACAACCTGCCCATCCTATGTGTTGTGTTCAACGACAACGCCCTGGGCATGGTGCTGGACCACCAGCCTCCGGGTAAGACCATTGCCTCGGAGTTCGTGGACACAGACAACGCGGCGGTGGCCCGGGGATTTGGAGCTTTCGGAGTCCAGGTCAGGGACTCGCGGGACCTCCCCCAGGCCCTCAGAGACGCCACAGCTTCCGGCCTCCCGGCCGTGGTGGACGTGGTCATCGACCGGGATCCCACACCGGACGACTGGCGAGCAGACGCCCGCCGGGCCGGGGAGACGTAAACCGCAGGAAGCGTTATGGCTGACTGGTTCGTGAAGCAGACGCTAGGTGGTTTGCTGGATGAGGCTGACCGCCGGTTCGGGCCGCGGGAAGTCCTCTACCACGAGGGACGGCGGTGGACGTTCGGGGAGCTTCGCCAGGACGTGGACCGGTGTGCCAGAGCATTGATGGCGGCAGGCGTGGGGCGCGGCGAGAAAATCACCTTATGGATGCCCAACCGCCCTGAGTGGATTCACGTCATGCTGGCCGCCGCCAAAATTGGTGCAATCCTCGTCCCCATCAACACCCGGTTCCGCACCGCCGACCTGGAATACGTCCTATGGCAGTCCGACACGTCTACCTTAATCACCGTGGACCGCTCAGGCCCAATCGACTTCCTGTCCATGATACGCGAGCTATGCCCGGAGATTGAATCGGGAGATCCATCCGACCTGCGGCCTGAGAAGTTTCCGGAGCTGCGCAGGGTTATAGTTCTGGGCGACTCGGACTACAAGGGGACCCGGAGCTGGGACGACGTGATGGCTGGAGCCGATGAAGTCTCCCAACAGGAGTTGGAGGACAGACACGATGCGACCGCCCCCGACGACACAGTGTTGATGATGTACACGTCGGGGACGACAGGTTTCCCCAAGGGTGTGATGCACAACCACAATATCCAGCGCACCGTCGTGGACACCGCCAACCGCATGGGAATCACGCCCGCCGACGTGACTCTCATGTACCTGCCTCTGTTCCACTGCTTCGGCCTCTATGAAGGCCCGCTGATGTCCCTCATCACTGGCTGCCGCATGGTCTTGACCACCACCTTCGACCCTGGCGAGTGCCTGAAGCTCATCGAGCAGGAAAAGGCCACGCTGATGCACGGTTTCGACACCCATTTCCGTGACATGATGGACCACCCGGACTGCGAGAAGATGGAAAGGAGCTCCCTCCGCACCGGCATACTGTGCGCCGGTATGGCCTCCAGCGAACCCGTGGCCCGGCGCGCCCAATCGCTCCTCTATTCCAGCGTCTCTGGCTGGGGAATGACCGAGGTGGGCGTTGGGGCGGCCATATCCTCCCTGGACTCCTCCACAGATGACCGTTGCGCCACCTCAGGCTACCCCTTGCCCGGGTATGAAATGAAGGTCGTCGACCCCGACTCCGGCAGGCCTACGCCCAACGGAGAAATGGGAGAGCTGTACGTGCGTGGCTACGGAGTCATGCAGGGCTACTACAAGAAGCCGGAGGAGACGGCCCAGGCCGTGGACTCCGACGGATGGATGCACACCGGCGACTGCGTAATCATGAGGGACGACGGGGTCATCCGTTTCCTGGGACGCTACAAAGACCAGCTTAAAGTCGGCGGCGAGAACGTCGACCCGGCGGAGGTGGAGCAGTTCCTCATGGACCACCCGTCGGCGCTGAAAGTCCAGGTGGTGGGCGTGCCCGACTCCAGGCTGGGCGAGGTGCCATGCGCCTGCGTGGTGCCCAGAAGCGGGCAGACCGTGGACAACGACGACCTGTCCGAATTCTGCCGCGGCAGGCTGGCCAGCTTCAAAGCTCCCCGCTATACCCTGACATTCGACGACTACCCCATGACCTCCAGCGGCAAGGTACAGAAGTTCCTTCTCAAAGAGATGGCTCTGGAGAGACTGGGCCTGGCGCCCGAAGCTTCCGGAAACGGCGTGTGACAGGCGAAATCATCTCTGCGGCTGCCGCAGTCCTGGTCAACGCGGCTTTAATAGGCGCCAACCTCTCAATCCACCGCTGGGAAAGCCGCCAGGCTTGGTTCGTGGAGCGACGGCGGGAACTCGGAGACCCTCCCATACTCGGTCCCTTTGGCTACTCCTCAGGCATATACGGCAACCCGATTGCGCTCACGGCGTTAAACGTGGGCGTGGCGTTAACGCTCCTCGGTCAGCTTCGTTTCGAGCCATGGATGGTCCCGTGCGTGCTGGTAGGCCCCGCAGCCGCCGTAGGCTATTTCGTCCATTGCAGGAAGATCGGTAAAGTCGACTGGACCTTCCTGGGAGACCGGCTAACGCTGGGTGGAAAACTCCATCTCCTTCACATCGCCGTAGAGGTCGGAGCAGGCATACTGGGCGTCGGGCTGGTCGTTGCCTATGGCCTTAACCTCCCCATCATCGCCGCAATCGCTGGAGGCGCCCTCTACCTGACCCTCGTGGCCTTCGACATACGCTCCGGTCTCCACCGACGGCCAGGGCTTTCCCGGTAGGGACCGCGTCAATGGCGTCTCTGTTTTCCGGTTCTTGGTCGAGCTTTCGAACTTGGAGCGCGGCCTCCAATCCCAACTTGACGGCGTTGGCGGCTCTGCTGTTGGGCGC
>DAOUJI010000112.1:0-20221 GCA_034422875.1 Dehalococcoidia bacterium
TGGCGTCGGAGAAGTAGGTCTGCGCCCTCTCGGAGAGCAGGAACTCCATAAACCGTTCCGCGCCGGTGCGATTTCCCGTGTCCTTGACGATTCCAGCGCCGGCCACCAGCACCAGAGCTCCCGGGTCTCCTCCGCCCAGGAAATGGTTGCGCGCCCCGAAGCCTTCGCCCCTTTCCTCCAGGCGTCGCTGCAAATAGTAGTGGTTTACAAATCCGACATCCACTTCACCGGAGGCTACTCCATCGACCGTGGTGATGTTGTTGGGGTAGTACCGGGGATCGTTGTCTCTGATGCCCTCAAGCCAGGCCCGTGCGGCATCCTCGCCCCACTTTACTCGGAACGCAGTAACAAAGGAGAGGAACGACGCATTGGTCGGCGCCCAGCCGATGCGCCCCTTCCACTCCGGCGCCGTAAAGTCTCGGATGGACTTGGGCAGGTCAACGTCGGGGTCGATGGTCGAAGTGTTGTACACGACAGTCCGGGCGCGGCCTGAAGTGCCGACCCAGTGGCCAACCGGCGACCTGAAAGCCGGGTCCACCTTGGACAGCAAATTCTCAGGGAGTTCCGCGAACATCCCGGCGTCAGACAGGCTGCCCAGCGACCCCGGGTCCTGCAGGAACACCACGTCGGCAAGGGTGTTCTCTCCCTCTTCAAGTACGGTGGCCGCTATGGAGGCGCTCCCGGCGTACTTAACTCGGATGTCAATTCCGCTTTGCTCGATGAAATCTTCCAACAGCGGGTGCATCAAGTTCTGGGACCGCCCGGAATAGATGGTGAGGGTGTCATCTCCCCCGCCGCAAGCCAGAGATGCGCTGATTGCCGCCGTCAAAATGGTGACGGCAATCAGCATTTTGGCGCTTAGATTCTGCCAACGGGACTTTGTCATGTTTTACTCCTGCCGTTAGCGCAATTCGGATGATGAGATTACTTAGACGTTGCGCTGCCTCCAGCGAGGGACACCAACGACCCGACTACAGCGGCTATAGCCACCAGGGCTGCCAGGTCCAACATGCGGGCGACTGCGGTTGTGGCGGCGGCTCGCGCCAGCGGCAAGCCAGACCTCTCGGCCATCATAGGGCGGGCTACCTCACCGAGCTTGAATGGAAGAATGTGATTAGCAAAGAGCGCCCCTTGTATGGCCACAAACAAACGGAAGACGTTGCTCCCTCGGGGGACCAACGCCCGCCAGGCAGCAGCTCTCAGAAAAAACGCCCCTGTGTATGCGGCAACCAATACCGCCAGCCACTGAGGCTGAGCGCGGAACTTGGGCAATGCGGCCTTTAGGTGGGCCCAGTCGGCGAAGAAAACCACAAGGAGCGATAAGGCAATCGCCAGTCCAAATGCCAAAACCACACGAGGGACGGACAGCCCGTTCAGCCGTTTCCTAAAGGTGGCTTCCCCTGGCCCCGCGTCGGGCGTAGTAGAGACTGCACCGTCTATTTCGTTCGATAACACTGTGAAACCAAACATTACATTTTGTTGGTGAATAGACTAGACAATCTTATTTTATATGACTGCACTAACTCACCAAAATAGTCAGTGATATATCATGGTTGTTGGCGTAAGTCAACAACGGGTTGCGGAGGCTTTTTACACAGTCCATCGAATATTGATGACACGGGAGGGAGCCGCAGTTGAAAATCACCGTGTCGGGACTTGGACATCTGGGCTCCGTGGCCGCTGGGGGGACTCGCCATAAAGGGCCATCAAGTGACCGGAGTGGACATCGACCTCCAGCGCATCGAGGTGTTGGAGTAGGTCGGGCCAGTTGGGTTGGCCTGACCTCAGCCCGCCTATAGAGGGATGAACCCACCGACGGCTGTGACGGTTGATTGACGGCTGGTACAGCCTTGAATGCTGCAGCAGGGAATGGACGGATGCTCCCCTTTTGCCTCGTCCCAAGACCCATCAAGGATGCAAGATTCCCGTGCTCCCTATATCCGTATTCCTGAGCGGTCAGTAACCCGAGCCGCAACCGGAAACGATTAACCGTCCCCCTGGATCATCGTAGGAATGCCGCAGGCCTCCTGAGCTGCCATGATCTCGGCCACCGCCATCGTCATTTCCGGCGATGGCGTGGGGGGCTCCGTGCTTGAGCCCAATTCAGCAAACGCTTGGTAGACGATAAACAGGTTCTCCAGGTCCGTCTCCTCGGATACGCAACGGAGCTGTGAGGGCAGAGGCAGGCCGTCTTCGCCGCTGGATGGGTCGAGGGCCTGAGCCTCTTCGTCGGTCAGGCAGAGCTGCATCGTTATATAGGAGCGCATGGCATCTGTCTCGCTCATCGACTCGCTCGGAACTCCCAGCTCCGAGATAACGTCTTTAATGCAGGACTGGCTGTCATTTGACAGTCCGCCCGCCTGGAGCGACATCATGGCCACGGTCAGGTCGATGGCGTTGCCCTGCTCCAGGCATTCCACCGGGAACATATCGAACGACGTGGCGCTCTCGGACAGGGTTAGATTCATTATAGCTTGATAGCTCGCATCCCCTATCGCGGATCGCAGGCAGTCGGCTTCATCTTCGGAAAGCGCGGCAATCAGTTCAGCCCCCGTGGTGGTCTCGTCGATATCGCTCAGAGACATCATTGCGGGAGTAGGCGTTGGCGCGGGGGTAGCCGTCGGCATCGGAGTCGGTGTTGGGACGAGAGTGGCAGTTGGGACAGGGGTAGGCGTCGGAGCGGGGGTGGCTGTTGCGGACTCGCCGCACGCTGCTACAACCAAAGCTCCTGCCGCCAACGCTAGGACCAGGATGGCCCATCGCCAGGAGAGCCGCTTCTTTTCTCTGTTCTGAGCATGCATCTGTTTTTCGTCCTTTACCGGAAGATGGAAATATCACATCTCGAATCCTATAGGAAAATCCTACATGCGGCCCCATCATTCATACAAGGAATATGAACTCCGCTCTCAATCAAAATGCCTGAATGCTGAACGGCCTCACTTGACGGAACCGAAACCCTGATGCTGTGTTTGGTGGGAGATTCCTCTCCCGCCGCCTAGACTCCAGGCTCAGGAGGTTCATGACGGATGCAGTTGCCGGACTTCCCGTTGGTGGTCTATGCTGGGCTGGACTGCCGCGTAAACTGAATCCACCCGAAGCGATGCATCCAACCGTACGGGAATTTCTCGCTTCGCGGGCTTTTTAAGGAGGGAACTATGCCTTATTACATGTATGTTGCGGTGCAGGACGATAATAGAATAGCGGTCTTTACCGTGGACCCTCAAACCGGAGGCCTTACGCATCAGGAGGATGCAGACGTGCCCGGCGGGCCCTTTACGCAGGCGATCAGTCACGACCGCAACCATCTGTATGTCGGCGCACGGGACCCGGCTCAGTTGTTCAGTTTTCGCATTGACCAGTCCGGCGGGGGCCTCACGCAGACGGGGGCGGTGCCGCTGGAGGCACGACCAGCCTACGTATCCACCGACCGCAAGGACAGGTTCGTCCTTTCGGCCTATTATCATGACGCGCGTGTGGGGGTGCACCCCATAGGGGACGACGGGTCAGTGGGAATGCCGCCCGTCGAATGGCTGGAGACGGCGAGAGGCGCCCACGCTATGGAGACCGACGCGACCAACACCTACGCTTTCGTTCCCCACATCGCCGGAAACGGCCCCAACGCCATCTGGCAATTCAAGTTCGACGAGAATACCGGCCATATCACACCCAATTCGCCCGCCACAGTGGAACCGGAGGAATTCCTGGGGCCTCGCCACTTTTGCTTTCATCCCTCCCTGGACGTCCTCTACTTCTCCAACGAGCAGGGATGCAGCGTGAGCGGATACAGCCTGGACACCGACAATGGAACGCTCTCGCTCTTCCAGACGATAACCACCTTGCCGCCGGAAGGATTCGCCGAGAGGAACACCTGCTGTCAGATCCAGATCACCAGGGCGGGGAAGTTCCTGTACGCGCCAAACAGGGGACATAACAGCATCGCTTGCTTCCTGGTGGACGCTGCAACTGGAGAGTTGACTGGCAACGGAATCGTTCCCTCCGAACCCATACCCAACGCTCTATGCCTGGGGCCCGGAGACCGGTTCATCTACTCCGCCGGCCAGGAATCCGGCCAGATGGCCATCTTTAGCGTCAACCCCGATTCGGGGGAGTTGACCCGAGTGGAGACAACTCCATTGGGAAACAACCCGGGATGGATATCGATTGTGGAACTGCCGGGGTAACTTACGGCGCTGGCGTAGAAGGCTCACACCGTCGAGTTCAAAAGCCTTCCCAGCGACGCTCGTGTCGTTGACGGCCTATGACAGCGTAAGATAATTTGGAACCCTGCGGCTTCGGTGCGGAACGGCGGCATGGCGTAGGCACAGCCCCTCACATAAACTAGAGGATTTTTGGTCTGAACCGCTATTGGAGAAGAACCGTGAGCAACGATCAAATGAACTTCTATGAGCGTAAGCTCGCATATGAAATGGACTCGGCGGACCTCTACGAGGCCTTGGGGACAGACGAGTCCATCGTCGTTGTCGATGGTCGTTCCGCTAACGCCTACGCCGGGGAACATATTCCCGGCGCCGTCAACATTCCTCACAGAGAAATCAGCTCCAGTAACACCGGCTCACTCGACAAGTCGAAATTGTATGTCTGCTACTGCGACGGTGTTGGGTGCAACGCCTCTACCAAGACGGCACTGAAGCTTCTAACGCTTGGGTTCCAAGTGCGTGAACTGATCGGTGGGCTCGACTGGTGGAAGCGTGACGGGTATGCCACCCATGGTGAGGAGGCGCGTACGGAGACCGGGACCAAGTGCTCGTGTTGATCGGATATTCTTTCCCCGTTTTGGTCGAGAACTTACGGTCGATGCCTGTTACCTGACGCACTTGTGAATCCCTACACTCGCTGCTCTTCAAGCCGTCAAAGCACTAGAACTGCATTCTGACCGGCGAAGCCCAAGCTGTTTGAGAGCGCGGAGCCGATTTGCTGGTTACAGGACGTGTTGTAAATGCGGTGGAGGGCGGACCATTCGTGCGGGGGCTATTGGAGCTTGACCGAAGGGAGGAAGTCCGCGGGTGGTCAATGGATGTCAGGGAGCATGAGTTGGCCCTTCCTGCGTAGAACCAATCGCTGGGTGGTCTAAACCGCATGATCCAGCCTGGATATGTTGGATAACCGTTAGCTTACGGTCTTTCTAAGGGGCCAGGGCTTCCAGTCCAGGTCCAGTCGACGCCGACCGCCGGACAACTCACGCGCCCTCTGACCACTGACGCGAGATCTACTTCGAGAGCTAATTGAGGACCTCGTCTCGTCAGGCGACCAGAACCTCGTTTCGATCCAACCAGTCCCTTGAAAAGAGATCAGGGGAATTTCGATCCCCTCGTAGAACCTCCCGGCGGTTACGTCGTCGATCATGTCGTTGAGCCGTTCGATCTCGCCTTCCGCCGACTCATCGCACGCGTCACAGCCACAGTCGGGAAAAGGCTCTTTGTACCACCTGCCGAATCGGACATGAAGTCCCGGGAAAGCGGTAAACACCACCACGATAGGCGCTGCGTCAGGGTCCCTGGGGGTCAGTCGAATATCCGGGCGGGCAAGGTCCAGGTTCTTCTCCAGCTCTTCGTCAAGACCATACCCCTCCGTCCGCTCAACCTCGAAATCGTTCTCCAGCCGACCGATAATCTCCAGCATGGCCGTGTGCAACGGCTGAAAGCGCTCGGGGTTGGTCACCCGGCTGTATGCCGGGTCCATAGGGGGCTCCTCACCTCCTAATTTACTGTATCCAAACCACCCGGGCACTTCCCTTTACTCTCCTCTCACATCGAACTCCAAAGCCGTCCACACGCTCATGATTGTGAACAACTCGGAATCTATCATGGGGATTGCCCTCCCCGCCACCTAGGATGAAAACGTGTTCATCTTGTCGTCATTCCGGCCCCCGGAGCCGGAATCCAGGAGTGGCGGACTGGATACTAGCCCCGTATCGGGGTACGGGGCAGGCTCTTCGCTGGTATGACGGTGGTCCAGATGACGCATTTTTGTAGCAAGTCAGGAGCAATTGGCACAACGGTCAGAGGCGGGAGTCAGGCGCAGGCGAGCCTCCGGCTATTCGATTTGTCGCGCATCCAAAGGAGTTTCCACCACCTGTCCGCCGACAAGCTCAACACGGTACGCCGTCGCTCCAGCCCTGGCGCTGACCACTTCAGACAATTCGGTCCCTATGAAGTGGATCCCAACATCATCGTCAACGGCATATCCCGCCGGGAACTCTTCTGAAATGAGGCTGTGGTAGAGGGGACGGCGCTGCTCTTCGCCGTCGTAGTGGGGACAGTGGGAGCCTGGAAGGAATCCCAATCCGTCATGTAGGGGCTTAAGCTCGTTCAAGTCGAAGGAGTCAGTGGTCCCACATTCAAACCAGCAAAGGGAACCGGCGCTTCCTCCGCACAGCACGACACCCGCTTCCCAGGCTTCTTTCAGTGCCACGTCAACACCGTGGACCCGCCATACGGCCAACATATTCGCTGTATTTCCTCCCAAGACGAAGATGACGTCCTGACTGAGGAGATATTCACGAATGTCGCGCACCGTACGATTGAACAGCTCCAAATGGGAGGGCTCACAGAAAGAGGACCGGAAGTTGGTGTAGAACCGGAGCAGATCGGGTGAGGAGTCTCCGGTGGCGGTGGGTATGCAACATACTTTGGGCCGGTCCTTACTTGGGAGAGACAGGACATAGCTAATCAGCGGGTGCGTGTTGACCCCGACCGTCCTGATCCCTCCTCCAAATGCGACGATATGTTTTCCTTCCATAACCTCTCCATTTCAGGGGACTCTGGACGACGCGTGGCTCGTGCGTCTGCCGAAAGTTCCAAGGGTCAGCGATTAATAAGGAGCAATTACTCTTGTGACAGAAGCCAGTCTACCAGAGCATCCACAAAGGCGTCGCCGTAGTCAGGTGAATGGCTGCTGCCCAAGCCCTTCCAAAGTTCGATGGTGATTCCATCGGCGCAACCCGATTCCAGGCGGAATGCCTGGGTTTCGGAGCCCGGGACGTATTGGTCGAGGTCAAGGGCGGCGTAGGGCTGAGGATATTCAGGCCATTCGCACCCGGCCCGTGTGCTCCAGCGCGCGACCATTTCCTGAGCTCCGGCGTAGAATGCCCTTTCTCCGTCACCCTTCTGGTTCGATTCAATTTCGTCGCCCTCAAACAGGATCACGCCGTCTGCAGTCCCGTGGATGTGCAACACCGACACTGGGGGAGTGCCATCGCAGGTAGAGTCCTCGACGTAGCTCGTTCCCGCCAGGCTGGCCACGGCGCGAAGGCCGGGCAGACCTTTACAGGCCATGTGGTATGACATAAACCCGCCGTTGGAGTAGCCGAAGAAGTACACTGGACCGAAGTCCCTGATTGCCTCCGCTAACGCTGTCAACCCAGTCAGATAAGCGACATCGTCTTCGCCGGTCTTGCCTCCATCGCAGCACTTGTCTGTGGGATTCCAGAAGCGGTTTCCGCCGCTGTCGTGTGTCCCATTTGGCAGCAGAAGGGCGAACCCGTCAGTGTTTACGCGCTCGTGAAGGGGCACGTAAGCGGCGTGGTCCGCGGAATTTCCTCCGTAGCCGTGGAGGGAGACGATGAGAGGAGTCTCGCCGTCAACAAAATCCCGAGGCGTCACCAAAATCGAATGGTCTTCTCGATCAGGGTGGTCGAGGTAGGTGACCTGGCCGCCGAAATCCTCCGCCATCCTGGCGGTCCTCTGCAGGACGTCGCCCTCCGTCGGCGACAACTGTTTTTCCTCACCCTTGGACCAGTGCTCTATTGCGGGAAGCAGCGACTCCGCTATGGCGGCGACTTCCTCGATTTCCTGGAGCCTTGCATCCTGGTCGTCCAAGCGCCCGCTAAGGACCTCGATTTCGCCCCTCAGTTCAGCGTTCTCGTCTGCGAGGGTTTCTAGAGACTCTTCCAGGGATTGGACCGTCGCCTCCAGTTCGTGCAACCGCTGGTTCCCGGCGGAATCGTCGCCTCCGCCGGTGCATGCAAACGAACCGGCGCCCAGCAGGATGCATGCTGCTGCCGCGCCAAAAAATCGCAGGGAGCCTGCCCAAAGATACGCCGGGGCAGCGATCCTCTTCATCGGCGGCGCCATTGGTCCATTATCCGAGAGCCTGGGCAAGGTCTTCGATGAGATCATCGGGGTTTTCGAGTCCAACGGACAAGCGAAGCAGGTTTTCAGGGACTCTTGTGCCCGGTCCCTCAACGGATGCCCGGTGTTCAATCAAGCTCTCGACGCCTCCCAGGCTTGTTGCTCTTGTGAAGAGCTTCGCCCGCCCGGCCACCGCCAAGGCCTCAGCGCCGTCTCCGTTTACCTGAAACGAAACCATCCCGCCAAAGGACGACATTTGTCGTGCGGCAAGTTCATGGCCAGCATGACTCTCCAAACCAGGGTAGTAGACTGTGGCGACCTTGCGATGGCTCTGTAGAAATCTTGCTACCAGGGACGCATTTTCGGAGTGCGCGCGCATCCTGTAGGGAAGCGTTTGAATGCCCCTCAAAATAAGCCAACATGCAAGGGGGTCAGCTACGCCCCCTCCCGACGTCTGGACTGCTCTAATCTTCCTGAAGAACTCGTCCTCAGTCTTCGTGACAACCACTCCCGCTAGAGCGTCGCTATGTCCCCCCAGGTATTTGGTCGCGGAATGGACTATCAGATCGGCGCCTTTATCGAATGGGCGCTGCAGCACAGGAGTGGCGAACGTGTTGTCACATACGCACGTGGCCCCGGTGTCGTGGGCGATGGCAGAGACGGCGGCGATGTCGGTAATCTTCAGGAGAGGATTGGACGGAGTCTCCACCCAGACCACCCTGGTGTTGGGCCGCACCGCCTGCTGGACCTCGGCTAGGTCGGTCATGTCCACGAAAGTGGTTTGAACGCCCCAGGGAGCAAGGATGTCATTAAGGAGCCGGGCTGTCCCGTGGTACACGTCTTCCGGAGCAACAACATGGTCACCGGGCGACAGAGTCAGGAACACTCCAGCGATCGCCGCGGAGCCGGATGAAAAGGCCGCCCCCGCCGTTCCTCCTTCCAGATCGGCGACGCATTTTTCCAAAGCTGCCCGGTTGGGGTTGCCCAGCCTGGTGTAGACATAACCCTGCCGGTAACTCCCATCTGAATCGCGCTCAAAGGTTGTGGACAGATTTATGGGAGGCGTAACCGCTCCTGTAGTTGGGTCCGCTTCATGGCCTGAATGCACCGCCAGCGTTTCGATTTTCATAATGAGGTTCCTCCTTCTGGCGTTGCACACGCATAAAACCGGAGATTAACGCCTGGAGATTCGTAGCCGGATGTGGAGCCGTCTGTCCCAATTAGTGGGGAATCTGAAAAGTCAGCTCGTGGTTGTCTTGAGTTCAACTCTGCCCTTGAACGCCGGCATGACTTCTTTGGCGAACCACTCCATTTGTTCAAGGATCACGGCGCGGGGAGTGCTGACCGGGTGTTCGATGTCGATACGCTCGAGGCCCGGGAACATCTCTTCGACTTCCTGGAGCCTCTCGATGATCGTCTCGGGCGGGCCAATAAGCCAGGAACCGTTCTTGACCAGTTCATCCAGGTGGAGTGCATGTGGAGAAAAGGGAGCCGTCTTCGGATCGCCCAAGCCGCGGAGCTGCTCGGGCGTCAACGCGCGGGGACCAAGCCTCAAAGGCCCAAACAACTTTATATGCTCTTCGAACCATGGGGTTGTTTCTCTTACGGCCTTTTCCGGAGTGTCAGCTATATGGAAATGGAACCCGACGCACAGGTTCTCGCCTAATTCGGTCTCTATCCCATGACTGGCTTGTATGTCCCTCCACCCTTCGACAACCGCCTTGGCGGCGCCTCCCTCGTCCACGCCTCCGCCAATAAAGGCTTTGATGCCGTGCTTGGCCATGAAGTTCATGCCCCGCTGCGAAACGCTTTGAATCGGCTGCCAACACTCCACTGGTTGCCGCAGTGGGCGGGGCACCAGAGTGATGTCTTTGAGTTCATACCCGCGATAGGGAATTCCTTCTGGAGGAATCTGATAGTGCTTCCCCTGGTGGGAGAAGGACTCCTCGTGGAAGGCCTTCATTATGATGCTGACCTGCTCCTCGAACAGGTCCACATTTGCTTCCTGGTCCCTGAGAGGCGACCCGAACACCTCGACTTCCCGGGTATGGTAGCCACGGCCCACCCCGAAGACCAGACGCCCTCCGGACAGTATGTCTGCGAATGCAAAGTCTTCAGCCAACCGCAGCGGGTGCCACATTGGTGTGATATTGAAGCCGCAACCCAGCCTGATGTTCTCCGTCACGTGGGCCAGGTGCAAGTTAAACATCAAGATGTTCGGGATGACTTCATAACCTTCCCGCTGGAAGTGGTGCTCCGCCCCCCAAAAGGTGTCGTAGCCAAGCCGGTCCATTAGCTGGCAGATGTCGCGAGCCTTGTCATATGCGGTGATCAGATAGTCATTGGAATACCAGCGATCGTTTACCGGAGTGCCGGCATAGCCCATGTTCTCGAAGTCCACGTATCCGGCGAACAAACTGTCGAATTTTGTGATCATGCTAACCCTCTATTCGCCCTCGCCAATCAGTTCATCAACGATACGGGCGACCACTGAGCTGGCCAGAATCACCGGTTTACCGGTGACCTGCCGCACTGTCTCCTTCATCTCCCCATCCATGCCCATGCAATTGAGAAACACGAGGTCAACTTGCTTCTCTTTCAGTTCGTGGGCCGCGCGCATCCACTGAGCGGCTCTGGCCTCCGGTTCAACGTAAGGGGAGGCCGCGGTCACCACCACGTCGCCGGCTCCCCACCACCTCTTTTCCTGGCTCAGGTCCTCTTCAATGATCTGGTCGGGTGAGGGCCTCACCACGCCAAGTCTCTTGCCTTTGGCCAAGGGCATGACCACGCCGCGGACGAGATCGCCAGGGTGCAAAATCTCCACGCGTTCCGACTGGACCTCGGTGAATTCTCCGGTGCACAACGACACGACCAACTCCGCCCCTTCATCAATCAGCTCATCTATCCCTTCACGAAACAAGGGAAGAATCTTTTCATGAGTCAGTGTCACTTCGGTCCCGTCCCTCATCCGAGACACCAGGGTCGGCTGTCCCGGGTCGGGACTGAGGTGACGCACGTCGTCCAGGTCAAGGTTGTCGAGGGCTCCTCGCTCGATGATCTCTACATCGGCCCTGATGTACTTCTTCATGACGGCAAGAACGTCGTCCCGGGGGGACTGACCTATAGTAACGAACCCTATCTTCTTGTCCACGGCAGACTCCCTCTGCTAGTCACCGACGTTCCCGGTGGTCTGAAATCGGTGCATGGAACCGTAGAGAGTGCAAAGCTTTTCGAACTCATCCTCGTCGTAGAAACTGCACTCTCCGCTCCCCAAAGCCTTGGCGGTCTCGACACAGAAGCGAACGGCCAACTCCAGGTCCACCGGTTGGTTTGCGCCGGTGGCCACTCCAGCCACCGCCGCTTCCGCCGTTATCGCCACGCCCACCACCGGCGAGCTCGTCATGGCACAAGGGGTCATTATGCTGTTGATGTGGCGCAGTTCCTGATTAGGAGTGATGTCCTGAGTCGCCAGGGGAAACACGACGGGCGCCTTTCCCGTCACCGCTTGCATTATATCCAGAAGGTCGTCGGCGGGACGCAGGATATACCCCTCCTTGACGGTCGGAGAGATGGCGAATCCGCGGTTGTTGATGACCCTGTTGGCCTTAGTTGCGTCAATGGTCAGGACGGCGTCCATCTCCGGCAGGACTTCCCGCTTCAGCAGCTCATCGGCGTCAACGGGCGCGGATGCCATTCGCACCGGGGCTCCCCACCGCACTGAATCGGGGGCGGCGGAGCGTGGGCTTATGTGGGTCGTGACGACCACGTCACCTTTCAACATATCTCCCTGGGTGCGCATGTCCAGTATCTTCAGCGCGCTGGAGAGGGCCACGATGGCGCCGTCGGCGTCGGAGATCATGCCAACAATCTCGGGCCTGGCTCCAACAGACCCCAGTCTCCCGACGACACCGACGGTCGGAGCTTCACCACCGCCACGTTTTCCATCGACGCCTGGGATGGAAATGGTGATGAAGTCTGTGGAACCACCGTCGCCGGTGATGGTTTCCACCTCCCATTCCTTCCAACCACGGGCTGTGAGGACCTCAGCCACCACACTCCCGTTTACTTTGGCGCTGTCCAGAAGTTCGATAACCTCCAGGACCTGCTTGAAAGACATATCCCAACCTTGAGAAATTTTTCTTCCACTGTGTAAGGGTTTTCAATCCTAGTCTAGCCTATATGGAGTGTCAACCAAAAATGGTTGGCAGCGGATACGACAATTTGCCACCGCTCTTGTAGTTCTGCTACACTTCTGGCCCGGCTGGCACAGCAGGTCGTCAATCGCTGTGGGCAAGTCATAAGGCCCTGTTACAGGTACGTTTCGATAGCCCGACTAAAATGGGGGTCCAATTATGCGGCTTCAACGGTTACTCAGCTTAAAGCGGCTTATTCTCATACCCATCGCTATGACACTGATAGCAGCGGTTGCTTGTGGTGACGGCGATGGGCCTGATCCCGAGGTCATCAGAGAAACGGTTGAAGTCACCAAAGAGGTCCCCGTTGAGGTGACCAAAGAGGTTGTGGTCACCCAAGAGGTGCAAGTCACCAGAGAGGTCCCTGTTGAAGTGACCAAAGAGGTTGTGGTCACTCAAGAGGTGCAGGTCACGGTGGTTGCTCAGCCTACGCCTACAGACGCCCCGCCGCTCCCCGGCATTACCGGAGGGTCTTACCCAATAGTCAACTCTGGATTCCCGGCCAGGTGGGACCCCCATCTGTCAGGCACGCTTCCAGAAATAGGTTCCATAAGTCCCCTGTACAACCAGGTGGTTGAGTATAACCCAATTAAACCCGACCAGATTATTGGAGACCTGGCCAGTGGGTGGGAAGCCAACGCTGACTTTACGTCCTATGTATTCACGATACGGGACGGCGTGAAGTGGTCCGATGGAGAGGACCTCACAGCCGAAGACGTCGCTTTCAGCATCAACAGGATGATTGAAGAAGGTGAGCCCAGGCCGAGAGCCGGCCTGTTGAGGACTTCCACGAAGAACGCTGAGGTTATAGACGCCAATAAAGTACGTGTCAACTTGAATTTCCCGGACGCTTCCTTCCTTCCCTTCCTGGCAGTGGACTTTATGAAAGTGGTCCCTAAGCACCTGTTCGACGCCGAGGTCGACATAAATGTCTGGGACAACATCGTCGGCAGCGGTCCGTATCTTCCGGAAGAGATTGCCCAGGGAAGCTTCACGAGGCACACCAGGAACCCCAACTACTTCAAAGCCGGCCTCCCATACTTCGACGAGATGACGGTATTCGTCTTCTCAGATCCCGGCACCGCCGCTGCGGCATTTGAGACTGACCAACTGCTGGGGTCCACAGCCGGACTGACCATCGACACCGAAGGCATTTTCGAACTGGCCGACAAACTGCAAGGCAAGTACACCCTCTACTCGACTCCGCTAAACAGCGGCACTCATATAATCTCGAACTGGACTAGAGACCGCTGGAAGGACTGGAGAGTCCTGGCCGGCCTCCGGCTTGCCGTTGACCATCAGGAGATTCTGGACGCCTTCGACGCTGGCGGAACGCACAACTATGGCGCTCCGTTCCCGGTCGGCACGTGGTACGGAAGTTCCGTCCCCGAACTGCGGAGGCTCCCCGGATACGGAGGGATTGAAGGGAGCAGCCGGACTAAGGACCAGGACATAGCCGACGCTAAGGCGCTGCTGGCGGAGGCGGGCTATGACCCGCCCTCGGAACTGGGAACGATAACCATGACCGTCACGAACATCATATGGTTCCCGGACGTAGCCCAGCTTTTCCAGGAACAGATGCGCAGGAACCTGGGGGTTAATATCGAGCTGAACACCGTCGACTTCTCCACAGGTTTCGGAGCCCTGCAGAATGCAGAATTCGACCTTGGAATCTTTGCCTACGCGTACAATATCTCTGACCCCAACGACTACGTCAGGGCAATATACGGGCCAACCGCCAGAAACTACAGCGATTGGCGAGACGACACTTTCCTGAGCCTGTTTGAAGCGCAGGCCAGAGAGACAGACCGTGAGAAGCGTAGACTGATGCTCCGGGAGATGGAGACGATGCTCCTGGAAAGGAGCCCCCTCATTGAGATCTTCTGGGTGAACAACCGCTACTTCATCAGCGATAGAATCAAGACCGCGGCAGGGAGCTTCGTGCCGCCCGAGTCTATCCAAACGGTTCTCAAGCAAGAGCACCTCTGGCTTGAGCCTTAATCGAAAACAGCAAACCGCCAGGTTTCAGATTCGAATCACCCTGCGCCCGGTAGAATTCGGGCGCAGGGCAAGGTTCCCTTAAGCGATGCGCCGGTATATCGTTAAACGGCTCCTCCTGTTTATCCCCACGGTGTTCCTGGCGTCGCTTTTCGTTTTCCTTCTGATGCGCATTGTCCCGGGCGACCCTGCGCTCATTATCCTGGGGGGACTGTCCGGAGAAGGGACCTATACCCAGCAGGACCTCGAAAACCTGCAGCGGGAGCTCGGCACAGACCGGAACATTGCTGTCCAGTACGGAGATTGGGCATGGGGGATTCTGCGTGGAGATTTAGGCAAGTCCCTCTTCCGGGATGTTCCAGTGACCGACGACCTCAAGTTCAGGATTCCCCTGACTCTTGAGCTTGCCGTCATGGCGTCTATCATCAGCTTCCTTCTCGCCGTTCCTTTAGGGGTAGTTTCAGCCCTGAAACCGGACAGCATATTCGACTATGCGGCCCGGATTTTTACGTTCACCGGGATAAGCATACCCATCTTTGTTTCCGGCATAGTGGTGGTGTACGTATTAGTGAACGTCTTCAACTGGTTTCCTCCCATCGGGTACGCCCATATATGGGACGAGCCCTTGAAAAATCTACAACAAATGATCTTCCCTGCCGTCACCCTCGCTTTCTACCAGATGAATTTCATAGCCCGAGTGACCCGTTCCGCCATGTTGGAAGTGATGAGAGAAGATTACATCCGGACCGCAAGGTCCAAGGGCCTCAGGGAGTCGTCTGTGGTCCTGTTGCACGCCCTGAAAAACGCCTTTCTACCTGTCATAACGGTTTCAGGATGGGCGTTTGGCCTTCTGCTCGGCGGGACGGTAATCATAGAGAAGATTTTCGCGGTACATGGAATGGGCACACTGCTGCTGGACAGCATCCTTGCCAGGGATTACACCATGATTCAGGCGATGGTTCTGATCTTCACGGTTGGAGTCATGACGGTGAATCTCATCGTTGACCTTGTATACGCCTGGGTAGACCCCAGAATTCGCTATGCTTAGAGGGTCCGATGGGGAAAGTTCCGATCGATCGACTATGAGTCTCGCCTTGTCATCGAGCCGCGCCATCGCCAGGCCTGTGGCTGCTTTTGCAAAAAGAAGGCCCCTGGGAGCGGTGGGCGCCCTGATACTGCTGGCGCTGATAGTCGTGGCTGTCACGGCGCCGCTGATTGCGCCATTCGATCCCCGGTCGGTCAATGTTAGACACAAGTTCGCAGACCCCGGGGACGTTGTGGAACGGACCGGGGAAAGGCTGTGGCTGGGGTCCGACCAACTGGGTCGGGACACCCTGAGCCGGCTCATTTACGGCGCCCGCATATCGCTATATGTCAGCCTGGTCAGCGTCGCCATAGGCGTGACCCTGGGAGCTCTGTTGGGGATCATCAGCGCCTACTTCGGGGGTGTGGTCGATCTGGTTCTCCAGCGGGTTATCGATGCGCTGATGGCCTTTCCGGGACTCATCCTGGCGATGGCGGTAGTGGCAGTGGCCGGGGCTTCTTTACAGAACGTCATCCTGGCGCTGGTCGCCATATTTCTGCCGGGCGCAGCCCGTGTGGTCCGGTCCCAAGCCCTGGCCATCAAAGAGACGGACTATATGTTGGCTGGCAGAGCTGCTGGAGCCACTAATCTTCGGCTCATATTCCGCCATATGTTGCCCAACTGCATGGCGCCATACCTGGTCTTTGCCACTGCCAATCTTGGGTGGGCCGTGGTTATAGAGGCCGGGTTGAGCTTTCTCGGCCTCGGCACACCGCCGGAAGTCCCCTCATGGGGCGGCACGCTTTCCTACGCCGGGCAGAGATATATCGAAGTGTCACCCTGGTTGGTCCTTTTCCCCAGCATCGCTGTAAGTCTGGCAGTGTTCGGATTCAACCTGTTGGGCGATGCACTCAGAGACGTATTAGACCCACGGCTCCGTGGTGGGGACTAACCTACAATAGCGGAAACAAAGCTGGTGGAGACAGACTCGGTTGGCGCTGGGTTATAGCTACAGTACAATATGTTCGATTCAGGGCTAGGTTAAGGGAGAACAAACGTGAGAGACGGTCTTAGATTCGTAGATGTGGACATGCATGTGATAGAACCGGCAGATTTGTTCGACAGGTACCTGGACGATGCTTTCAAGTCCAGGGTGACAACTGCGATCGACAAAGACGGCGAGGGTGTCCGCGCCAGTTGGACCATAGACGGGAAACCTTTAAGTAATGACGTTGACCTCCAGAAGTACCGGAAGGCCCGGCGCTTTGGCGAGGCGATGGACTTCCGAGTTGACCCCGAAGGGCCTCTGAAGCTGGCGATAGAGCGGAATTACGACGAGGAATCTCAGCTTGTGGCGATGGAACAGGAAGGGATAGACATAGCGGTCCTATTCCCCACTCAGGGGCTGATTATCCCTGGGCGTGAGTATATGGACCCGAAGTTGTCTCTTGCCATTGCCCGGGCCTACAACAATTGGATCTACGACTTTTGCCAATACAGCCCGGACCAGATGAAATTTGCCGCTCTGCTGCCTGTGCATGACGTGAATCTGGCGTGTCAGGAGTTGGAGAGGTGCGTGAAAGAGCTGGGCGCCGTTGGGTCTTTCATACGGCCAAACCTGGTCAACGGCCACTACTGGCATTCCAATTACTGGGACCCTCTATACAGCCTCCATGAGGAGTTGGACGTGGCGTGGGGCTTTCACGAGGGCACGGGAGCCTGGAACACCCATATTAACGCGCTCTATGGCGAGAACAGGTTCTATCGGCACGTCGCCAGCCACTGGATAGAGATGCAGCAGGCGATGATCGCCCAGATGATCGGCGGCGTTTTCGAGTTCCACCCTAACCTCAGGGTAGCCTACCTGGAGGCACAGAACTCCTGGGTGCCCGGCCTCCTGTCACGAATCGGGTGGGACTACGACAACTATCGCGACACCCACGCACCGTATCTGACGCTTACTCCTAAAGAGTATTTCCAACGCAATTGCTGGGCGTCGGTGGAGGGCAGCGAGCCGGAGATGGAGTCCACCGCCAGGTTCATTGGCGCCGATCGCATGATCATATCGACCGATTATCCCCACTTTGACTCCGACTATCCCAACGTCTCTTCCAACCTGGTAAAGACAGTTCCCAGGGAGATCGCCAGAGAAATCTTGCTGGGCGGCGCATCCTTGTATAAGTTCACGGAAGAAGACTTCCGTAAGGCTGATGCAGCGGCGGCCAGGCGAAAGCAAGCCGCGGGCGTAGCCGGATAGACGTTAAAACTCACTAAGTGGTTATGGGCTTGTAGTCCTCACACGGTCGAAGGCAACGGTTCCAGCGGACGGCGCTGGCGCACTTGTGGAGGACCCTTCTGCAAGCGCCGCCGCTGGAAGGCGGTCTGCTAAGAGTCCGTCCACGGGAGACATCCTCCGGCAGTCAGCCGGACCAAATCGCGGGACGACAATGTGCGTTCGGACTATGCCTGGCAACATACCGCCCAACAACGACGCAGGGCGTAGAAACAACTGCGGCAAAAGCAGACCAAGGCCGAATCGCCTTCATCCTCTTCTCCATGACCCCAAAAGTTCTCCCTGCCCTCCTTGAGGAAGAAGGGAATCAAGACCAAGGCTGACACCGGGTCGGCCCACCACCAGGAAAGCAAAGCGTTGAACCCCAGTCCTACCAGGATGGTCACGTCCTGAAGGTCGCAGAACAGGCTTTCCATAGCCTCCGCTCTCAACGCTCCGGACTGCATCCGGGCGGCGATGCGCATCTTGCCTACGTAAAGGACAGCCATCACAACAGCGCTTGCCACCACAATACCGACGCCTACAAGGCTCGGCTGCGGCTCAGGCAGCCACCCAAGCAGGTTAGCCCCGGAATGAAGGGCAATGTATGCCGCCAGCAGAAAGAAGCTGAGCCCCACCAGTCTCTGCGCCCTTCTCTCCGCAGCCTCTTCATCCAGCCCCTTCCTCTCTCCACGCAGACGCCACACCAGGACCCCGCCAGCTAGGAGCTCGACAATGCTGTCCAGACCGAAAGCCAGGAGGGCCACACTACCCGCCTGAACGCCTGCTCCCAAAGAAATCCCGGCCTCCACCAGGTTCCACAGCAGACCGGCGACAACCAGAATAAGAGCCGTTCGGCGGAGGGCATCCAGTTGGTGCGCCAAGGATGAATTCTCCTTCCTTCAAGTAACCTTGTCTGAAGTCTGCGGCTCGGGTTCTGAGCCGAGGACAAGACCTTCGTGGCCTCGGCCCAGGCGGGTTTATCTCAAGTATTGGTTACTTTTGCGACACGAACAAGTCTATCAGACCGTCCACTAACGTGTCGCTGTGGCTGGGCGAATTGCCGTCACCCGCTAGTAGCGCCGACTTGTCTTCGAGTCGAAAGAGTGAAGCGTCTACAATGCGGTCCGGTCTCGTGTCAGTCTCCATCTTTTTCTTCCAGAGCCGACGTTGTGAGTCCGGTGATTCGGGACATAAGCGTGACGGCGCCTATGCTGTATACTGCAAAAGGTGTTGCGTCGAATGGCGTCAGATGCTCCGGATAATGACCTGGAGAGGCGCCACACTCACACGATTCACCCTGCATGCGGATTGCACAGGGTCAGAGAAAGGAACGGTCGCAATGAAGGGCTATGTTGTTATAGATACTGAGATCATCGACACAGCGGCGTACTCGGAGTATATCGAGAAGGTTCCATCAGTCATCGCCGCTCACGGCGGACGGTTCCTTGTGCGCACCAGCGACATTGAGGCAATTCAGGGCGAATGGGCGCCGAAGCGCTTTGTGATCATGGAATTCGACAGCCTCGAAGCGGCAAGAGGGTTCGTCAACTCCGCCGAATACAGGGCCCTGGACGATATCCGCCGGCGGGCGTCCAAGTCCAGGATCGTGGTCGTAGAAGGACACGATTCCGGGACGTGAGTTCGGCCCGTTCGAGGAGTCGAGGGCGTCTGGTGCGAGGGCCGTTGGCCAATATATCTAATTCAAGGTCTAACTTGTCTTAGCATGTGGCGACGGGTACCTCCACACCCTAATATGAGATGAACAGCGCTTTTCGTGTCTGCGCTTATTGGCATTCATCTGCGGCTCAGCTCGTCGGTGCCTGCGCCTGTCTGGCCTATATCGACCGATCGTGCTAGCGGCCGTCAGCCGGGAGTCGTCCTCCTGGACTGTGAGGATTGGATCCGGCGCGTGCTATACCGTCCAGGGTGATAGCCAACAGGCGTTCCTAAAAGCTGTCTCTACAGAATGACGACCGGGAGATTGGCAAACCGTTGACTGCCAGGAATGGCGAACAGCCCATCCAATTTGAGCCCGAGGAGGCCTGTCCTCCGGCGACCGCATTGGCTGTCGGATTTCAAGGCGCCGCGCTCGTGCTGGCGCCGACGGTGCTGAACGTGGCGATCGCGATTCGCTCATCGGGGCTCGACGACAGCTATCTAACCTGGGGCGTCTTCGCCGCAATGCTGGTCTGTGCAGCGATCACGTCGTTGCATGCGTTCCAACTGTGGCGATTCGGCGCCGGTCACGTTGTTCTCACCTGGCCTGCGGCGATGTTCATCGCTATCATGGTGGCGACTATTTCCACGGCTGGCCCAGCGACGTTTGCGAGCCTGATGGTCATTTGCAGCTTAGTTCAGATCGGGCTCGCCTGGTGGCTGCCGACACTGCGGCGAATCATCACTCCAGTGGTTTCCGGTACGGTGACGATGCTGATTGCCGTCAGCGTGCTGCCCATCGCGTTCGACACCGTCCAGGACCTGCCAGCCGACGCTCCGTCAGCCGCAGGTCCGGTGATGGCCGGAATAACATTGCTGGTCTCGGTGGTCGTGGCGCTGCGCACCAGCGGACGTTGGCGCCTGGTCGCTCCGTTCATCAGCATCCTGGCCGGATGCGCCGTTGCCGGCGCATTCGGTGTGCTCA
>DAOUJI010000113.1:0-9706 GCA_034422875.1 Dehalococcoidia bacterium
CAAGGGACCCCGTGGCCATCAACATCATCGCCGACGCCTTCATATCTTCCAACTACATGATTAAGGACACGCTGCGGGTGCTGTTCAACTCCGACTTCTTCAAGGAGGCCCGGTTCCAGAGGGTGAAAAGCCCGGCTGAAGTCGTAGCGGGCACTATGCGGCTCGTGGGTGACTTCTCTTATCCCAGGCCGGGGCTGGAACCGTTGGGAATGGAATGCTCCTACATGGGACAGTTCCTGTGCGACCCGCCCAGTGTGGAGGGTTGGCACTTCGGCGCCGAGTGGATAGACAGCGGCTCACTGGTGAAGCGCATCAACTTCGTGGCCGACGCCGTATCGAACATCGACTATCCGGGAGTCCGCGACATGATTAGGAGAATTGCGGCAGAGGGCGACCTGTCGCCGATGCAGTTCGTGGACGCTTGCCTGGACCAGCTTGGACCTGTTGAGGTGATGGACGACACCCGCGAGGAGCTGTTGGTCATGGCTGCGAAGAGCGGCGACCTGCGGTGGGACACGGAGGAGCATCGCAACGCATCGGCCCTGAGGGTAAGCGAGATGTTCGGGCTGATAGCAGCCACCAGAGAGTACCAGATGGCCTAGGGACAGCCCACCTGCTTAGGGGAATGACATGAAGACTGCATACGTACAGAATCGGGTCTACAACTACGGTTACTGCCTGGGTGGAACTGGGCTGGCCGGGGAAGCCTTCTTCTATCCCTCAGGCTTCGCCCTGGGGGCAGGCAACACCCTTTATGTCCTCAACAAGGGTGAGGAGTTCGTTTCCTGCGGCGGCATCACCAAGCTAAACCTGGACTCGGAGTACATCTGGGAGAGCCGCGGGGATGACTTCGCCAAGGGCCGCGGCCCATTCCCCAGCGCCATCGCCGTCGACAGCGCCGAGAACGTATACGTCGCCGACGAGTTCAAGAACCAGATATATGTCTTTGACAGCGACGGGAACCCTCTCGGAGACTGGAGACCACGCCAGAGTCGCGACGACACAGCCAGCAACCTGGTGTTCCCGGCGCCGAACACCGCCGGAGACGGCATCAGCTTCGACCTGATTCTGAAGAAGGAAGGGGCCTGGGACACTTCCGCCGACGGCGAACTGAACGGCCCTATGGGTCTGGCTTTTGACCGGAACGACCGGATGTACGTGTCGGACAGCTACAACCACCGGGTGCAGGTGTTTACCAGGGACGGAGAGTTCCTCGGGAAGTGGGGACGCCTCGGCTGCGAGGAAGGTGAGTTCAACCTCCCCTGGGGCATCACGGTCGACAAAGAGGGCTGTGTCTACGTGGCCGACTGGAAGAACGCCCGGGTGCAGAAGTTCTCGTCGGACGGTGAGTTTCTGGCCGTCTTTGGCGGCCCCGATTCAGGCGAGGGGCGGCTGCAACGACCGTCGGGGGTCGCCGTGGACAAGGACGGGGACGTGTATGTGGCGGACTGGGGCGCCCACGCCCTGAAGATATACGCACCCGACGGAAGCCACATGCTTACCCTGCTGGGAGACGCCGACCGGCTCCCGCCCTGGCAGCAGGCCAAGGTGAACGCGAACGTCAACACCTTAAGGGCCCGCCAGAGGGCCGACCTGTCCCAGGAGAGGTTCTTCCGGCGGCCGGTGGCAGTACAGGTGGACGACGAGGGCCGCATTATCGTCCTGGAGACGGTCAGCAACCGCCTGCAGGTCTACATCAAGGAGCAGGACTGGATAGAGCCGCCGTTCAACCAGTAGGCGGCCCTTCGACTCCGCTGGCGCTCCGCTCAGGGCGAACGTGGAATAGGAGCTCTGCTAAGGGCGAACGGGCAGTATGCGCTCCGCTCAGGGTGAACGGATGATGGCGCGGTTTGGCCTTACCTTACTGGTAGTTGGGGCTGGATATCATGATCACGGCCATGGTGCACGGTTCGTCTCCCGGGACGCGCCAGGCGTGGTTCACAGCCCGTTGAACGAATACGTCTCCCGGCTGCAGAACGACGGAACCTTCATCCACCAGCAGCTCCATTTCGCCCGATAGCACCACGCCGTAGTCGATGGTGTCAGTCGTATGCCATCCGGGGTCGTTGTCGCTTGCCTTGAACCCGGCTGGCCAGGTCACCACCCGTATGGCCGAGCCGTTCACAGGCGGGTCACGGTGGAAGACCTCGGGGTCAACGGGGTCGCGGGACGCCGTAGGATCGGGGTCGGCAGGATTGTCAATCCAGATTTCGTTGATGACCACCGGACCTCCCCGGTTAGGCGTGCCGGGTGTCGGCCCATCGTGCACAAAGTAGGACTTACCCTCGGCGTTGGTTCCCGTCACGACTCTTCTAGTAGCCATTGGTGGAGCCTCCTTGCGACTTTGCATCGTACTGGGGAAACGGTAGCGCCCGCTTGGGTCTGTGTCAAAAGCTGTACAATCGGCGACTGTTTACACTCAGGTGTATCCCGAATGGCAGGCGTTCCAGTCCCTTCCCCCGGCAAACGGGGGAAGGTTAGGATGGGGGTTGCAGTAGAATCAGCCGAGAACCCCCATCTCAATCTTCCCCTTGAGCCAGGGGGAAGAGGCAGGAGTTGCCTCTATCGTGATACGATGAGGCCTGAATCGCTCCAAAATGAGTCGGGCGCCTCTTTGCTCTTGAATACTGGCTGAATGGAGAGGGAATCATGGGACTCTTGTCACCCAGAATGCGCAGAGGACTGCACGTCCTGGAGTATCGCGTTACGGGCGGCTGGAGAGGCGGCAAAAGGACAGGTCCTGGATACGACATACCTATTCTCTTGCTGACCACCGCCGGCAGGCGGTCTGGCAAGAATCACACCGTCCCCCTCGGTTACATGGAAGACGGGCCGAACTACCTTATTATCGGGTCGTATGGCGGGGCTGTCAGGGACCCTGCCTGGATTCTCAACCTGGACAACAATCCCTCGGCAACCATTCAGGTAAAGTGGCGTCGCATCCCAGTCTCCGCAGAGCGTCCCAGTCCGGACGAGCGGACTCGCCTATGGACGAAGATGGTCGAAAGCAACCCGGTGTTCGGCGTCTACCAGAGCAGGACTTCCCGCGAGATTCCTCTGATAGTCCTGAGGCCCCAGAGCTAGTTGCCCAGTAGGCGTAGCCGCTGAGGCCTCATTTCACCTTTCGTTGTCTTTCCCGTTGCGGCTATACGACCTGTGACTCTGCGAAGGCGGCGAGTTCGGCCTTGCTCACGCCGAGTTCGCCGCAGAGTATCTCCTCGTTGTGCTCGCCCACCAGGGGAGCCCGCCGGGAAATGCGCCACGGGGAGCCGTTGTATATGGAACCGGGGCCCGGGTAGGTGAACGTCTTCCCCAGTTCCGGGTGCTCCACCTCGACGTAGAAGCCTCTTTCCCGGAGATGGTCGTCGTCCATCATCTCGTCCGATGACCTGATGTATGCCCAAGGCAGGCCGATCTTCGCAGCGCCGTGCCAGATGTCGGCTCCGTTCATGGAGTTGAAGAACTTCTCGATTAGCTGGTAGAGCTCGATTTTGTGTTCCTGTATCCCCTCGGGAGTGTCGTATCCTCCGTCCAGGAGGTTCCCTTCCATGCTGAACTCGGCCATCCACTCCCCCAGCCGTTTGATGGCGGCGGGCAGCTCCAATGGATCGCTCCACGCGGTGGTGGCGTAGTGGCCCTCCTTGGTGGGGAAGGAGATTCCGCTGCGGTAAACCTTGTCGGTCTGATGTAGAGAAGCGTGGCGCCCGGTGTGCCGCCAGACCACCTGGTTATTGTAAATGTAGTTGGCCACCGCCCCTTCCGTGGTCAACGCGCAGGCCTGGTGGATCGAGGCGTCGATGTATTGACCTTCGCCTCTCCGGTCTCTGTCCACGAGCGCCGTGGAGATGGCTATGAGGGCGAAGTGGCCACCGATTTGCCAGGCCTGTCCGCCGCCCGGAGCTATGGGGGACTGTTCGGGGTCGTCCTCCACGTCATATCCGCAGGACGCCATGATCCCGCCTGCGGCCAGATGGGTCAGGTCGCTGGCCTTATAGTCGCGCCATGGTCCAGTCTGTCCAAATGGAGTGAGGGAGCACATTATGAGCCTGGGGTTGAGCTTGGACAGCTCGTCGTAGCCCAAGCCAATGGACTGGAGATAGCCGGGCGCCTGGGTCTCCAGCAGGATGTCGGCAGTCGCTGCCAGCTTCCGGAACAACTCCCTGCCGTCGGCGGTTTCCAGGTCCAAGGTGACACCCCGCTTGGAGGTGTTGTAGTGCCAGAAGTAGAGGCTCCGGTCCCTGTTGGGAACGTCGTCCAGGAAGGGTCCCATGGACCGGGTTTCGTCTCCTCCGGGCGGCTCAATCTTGATTACGTCGGCGCCAAGGTCGCCCATGAGCTTGCCGCAGAACTGGCCCTTCTCATCGGCCAGCTCCAGTACGCGCAACCCGTCCAAGGGGCCTATGCCAGGCGTGGCGGGCTTCCAGGGTTCGGGCTTCGCAGGCGCAGCTCCGTCGCTGCCATTGGACGCTGCGATCGGGTTGGCCAGAGACTCTTCAATGTGCGGGTAGCGGGGGAACTCGGCGGGCCAGAATGTGCCGTCTTCGAACCCTTCCAGCAATTCCTTGTGTTCCAGCCCCAGCACCCGTTCCATGACATCTACGGTGTGCTCTCCAATCATGGGGGCCCTGCGGGTCACTCCGATGGTGGACTTGGACATGGAGAAGGGGACGTTCTGGTACTTGTAGCGGCCCAGCGCCGGGTGGTCCAGTTCCGGGTACATGTTCTGGGAGCGAAGCTGAGGGTCGTTCTCCACCCGGTCCTCGGAACTCTGGACCGGCATGGCGTTGACTCCAGCCGCCTGGCACTTCTCCATAACGTCGTACTTGTTGAGTCCCTGGGTCCAGGTACGGATTCCCGCGTCCAACTCCTCCTGGTGCTCAATGCGACCCACCAGCGAGTTGAACTTGCCGTTCACTGCCCAGTCAGGACTGCCCATGACCTTCACTAGGTCCTGCCATTCCTGGTCCGAGAAGCAGGCGATGGCGCACCAGTCGTTATGGCCTCCGCCCAGGGTCGGGTAGGCGTTGTGAGGTGCCACGTTGGGTCCACGGTAGTTCGGGGACGGCCCGACTCCCGGCCACACGGCCCTGTTGCCGGGCGGGTAGCCCTCGCGGCGGGCAGACCGGCCGTTGACGGACCGGTCGAGGAAAGCCGGACCGGTCAGAGTGGCTGCCGCAATCATCTGGGCCAGGTCGACGTGCTGTCCCTGACCCGTGGCGTTCTTGTGGTGAAGCGCGGTCAGGACGCCGATTGTTCCGTAGAGGCCAGCGGTGTCGTCCATGTAGGAGTAGCCGAAGCCCGCAGAAGGCTTTCCGGGGAGTCCTGACAGGTATGTCAGCCCTGATAGGGACTGGGTGGCCTGGCCCACTATCATGTAGGCGCTCTGGGGGCCGGTGTGCCCGAACCCTGCCATGGATACATAAACGATGCCAGGGTTGATCGCACTCATTTCCTCATAGCTGAGGCCCCATCGCTTGAGCACCGTGGCCGTGAAGTTCTCCACCACCACGTCGGAGGCGGCGACCAGCCTCTTCACCAACTCGAAACCCTTCTCGCTGCGCACGTTGACGGTCACGCTCAGTTTGTCGGCGTTGGTGTCGGCGAAGTTGCCGTTGGCGTTGGGGTCAGGGACCGGCGCGCCGCCTGCTCCGACCACCACGCCCCGCTGGCCAGGGGCGAAGGTCCACTGGATTTTCATCACTTCCGCTCCAAGGGCGCCCAGCCATCGAGTGCCCCAGGGACCGGACCTTAGCCATGTGAAGTCCAGGACTCTGATTCCCTCAAGAGGTCGCGGGAAAGCCATTTCTTGCCTCCTGTCCTACCGACCGGCGGTCCGTGCGGGGCATGTCTGAGGCGAATGGATTGGTGGAAAATGTGGCGCCTCGCCCGGTTTCGGACGCTCGGTTGCCGTTTGTAGGATTTTAGATGCCTCGTAATCCTGCGTCAAATCGACCTCGGCGGACTTTGCATCGGCGCGATTCGATATATAATGTGCGGAAATACTCTGAGGAGGCTGACATGGGGTCCCCTTCCGCCCAAAAGGTTCTTTGTGTTCTCTACGACGATCCGGTCGAGGGGTTTCCTCCCAGGTACGCCCGTGACAACCTGCCTACCCTGACCCACTACCCGGACGGTCAGACTCTGCCTTCCCCATCTTCTTTGGACTTCACACCCGGCCACCTTCTGGGTTCGGTTTCGGGAGGGCTGGGGCTGAAAGATTTCCTCACCGGACGGGGTCACAAGTTTGTGGTGACCTCCGACAAGGACGGACCGGATTCCGTGTTCGAGAAGGAGTTGGCAGACGCCGACGTGGTCATATCCCAACCCTTCTGGCCCGGCTATTTGACCGCCGAGCGGATAGCCAAGGCGCCCAATCTGAAGATGGCCATTACAGCGGGAATCGGGTCGGACCACGTGGACCTTCAAGAGGCCATCAAGCGCGGCATCACCGTGTGCGAGGTTACTTGGTGCAACAGCGTCAGCGTCGCCGAACACGCAGTCATGCAGATTCTGGCTCTTGTCCGGGACTATATTCCCCAGTACGGATGGGTGGTCAGGGGAGGTTGGAACATAGCCGACGCCGTTTCCAGGTCCTACGACGTGGAAGGGATGGACGTGGGCGTGGTCGCGGCAGGACGAATCGGCCTGGGAGTGCTCAGGCGGATGAAGCCCTTCGACGTCAAGCTCCACTACACCGACAGGCACCGGCTTTCCGCAGAGGTTGAACAGGAGTTGGGTCTCACCTTCCACGAGACCGTGGAGTCTCTTGTCAGCGTCTGCGACGTGGTGAGCATCCATTGCCCCCTCCATCCCGAAACGGAGGACATGTTCAACGAGTCCCTGATAAGCAAGATGAAGCGGGGTTCTTACATCGTCAACACAGCCCGCGGAAAAATATGCAACCGGGAAGCCATCGTCGATGCCCTGGAAACCGGCCAACTCGCCGGGTATGCGGGAGACGTATGGTTTCCCCAGCCGCCCCCCAACGACCACCCCTGGAGGTCCATGCCCAACCAGGCGATGACTCCCCACACGTCCGGGACATCGCTTTCCGCCCAGGCCCGCTACGCCGCGGGAGTGCGGGAGATTCTGGAGTGCTGGCTGGACGGACGCCCCATACGGGACGAATACCTGATAGTTCAGGGAGGCGGCCTGGCCGGGACGGGGGCGCACTCATACAGCGAAGGCGACGCCACAGGCGGTTCGGAAGAGGCTGCCCAGTACACCGCCGGTTCGTCGACCTAACCATCATTAGGAGGAACTGATGCCCGACTACACCGTTTACTCAGACCTCACCGTAGAAGTGTCGGACAAGGTGGCCACGGTCACCCTCAACCGGCCCGACAGGCTCAACGCCATCAACTTCCCCGGCCTTCACGAAGAGCTAGAAAACGTGATGCTGGACCTGAACGGCGACCCGGACGTGCACGTCATCATCCTGACCGGCTCCGGGCGCGCCTTCTCGGCTGGCGGAGACATCGCGGGCATGAAGCAGAGGGCAGCCAACCCCGACCTGCGGTATTTGCCGACAGGCTACGGGCGCCGGCTCATCCTGAACATGCTTGAGGTGCAGCAGCCCATCATCGCCGCCCTCAACGGAGACGCGGTGGGGCTGGGCGCCACTCTGGCGCTCTTCTGCGACATCATCATCGCGGCTGACACGGCCCGCGTCGGAGACCCCCACGTAAGAGTCGGGTTGGTGGCCGGAGACGGTGGGGCGATAATTTGGCCGGCGTTGATAGGCGTCGCCAAGGCCAAGGAATTCCTGATGACGGGAAACCTCTTGAGCGCTGAAGAGGCGGAACGCATAGGTCTGATAAACAAGGTTGTGCCCGCCGATGAGCTGATGGACTCCGCCAACCAGATGGCCAGCCGCCTGGCCAACGGAGCGACCCTGGCCATAAGGTGGACCAAGTTCTCGATTAACAAGCAGCTGCGCATCCAGATGAACCAGGTGCTGGATACGTCCCTGGCGTTGGAAGCCCTCACCTTCCTGAGCAAGGACCACATGGAAGCGGCCGACGCCTTCCTGGAAAAGCGGAGGCCCAACTTCACGGGCCAGTAGCCCGGGCGAATGCCGCGTAGTTCTAGCGGCTCTGTCCCTCTCCCAGGGTCAACAGTGTAAGTCCACGGGCCTAACTTGGGCATGGATTCGGCACGTGCCGGAGCCTGTGGAGACGGAATCAGCTATGTCGGCTCCAGTTGTACATTCTCCAAGTCAAACTTTCTAGGGCATCGGGGCCGAACCCACAGTCGTGACCTTCAAGCGTTAACTTAGTCTCTTCGTCTAGTTCCTTTAAGGCGCGGAGCGCTCCTACAACCAATATAGTGTGGGCGGGTTCGACGATAACTTCCCCGTTGTCATACGGTTCGTTCGGATCTTTGCTCCGGTAGATATCATGTAAGCCCTTATAAAGGGAAATCAATGCGCTGTGATAGTCTTTCAGCGCTTCCGGCGGAGTCATGCCACCTAATGTACCTCGAAGACTGACCACCAACCGCTCTGCCTCACCCCATGTCTCCGGATCATCGTCGGTGATTTCATCGTCCAACAGGCTCACTTCCCCGCAGTACTCCAAAAGGTCGGGCTCAGTGAGACCAGATCCGCCGTTGTCGTCTCGGACTGCGATTGCTGTGGGGACAGCCGTGGCCTCAGGCTTGTCAGCGCTGTCTCGGCTTACGGTTGATGCGGGGACGGGTGTAGCCTCGGCCACGTCGGACAGCTCATCCGAGCCGCCGCCCCCGCAAGCCGCCGCTATCAGTAAGATGACCACGGCAACTAATGCCAGCCTAAACATCGCACCACCCCTCGACCATTTTTCGTCGGATGGCTCATGGTAACAGAGGCTAGATTGGATCGCCAAGCAGTCAAAGTTGAGCAAGGACCACATGGAAGCCGCAGACGCATTTCTGGAAAAGCGGAGGCCCAACTTCACGGGCCAGTAGCCCGGGGCACGCTGCGGGGTTCTAGAGGTTCCGTTCCTTATTGCTGGGTTCCCTGGATTCCTGCCTCCGCAGGAATGACGAATAGGGTTCCATACTCGTCATCCCAACCGGCTTCCGACAGATGAGAAGGGGGCGCAGATGTCTATTTTCGCAGGAATGACGGGTTGAAGGTCGTCCCCCTCCTTATTAAGGGGGAGCGTTGGTGTGGGGGTGAACGCGCTTTGCCGTTGCCCGGCACAAGATGACGTAATTGACTCAGGCGTAAACGCTTGACATGGAATACAGCGGCAACTATCATAGAGGTTCGGACAACGTGCGCACCTTAACAACTGGATAGTGGAAGGACGGTAAGGTTAACAAGCAACAACGTTTACTCTAGAGAGTTTGATCTTGGCTCAGGGTGAACGCTGGCGGCGCGCTTAATGCATGCAAGTCGAGCGAGCCTTGCCCGCTTCGGTGGGTAAGGAAAGCGGCGGACGGCTGAGTAACGCGTGAGAAACCTACCCTTCGGTGGGGTAAAACGCCGAGAAATTGGCGCTAATACCGCATACGGTCACGCCGCCCCGGCGGCGTGAAGAAAGATTTATCGCCGGAGGAGGGTCTCGCGTCCTATCAGGTAGTTGGTGGGGTAAAGGCCTACCAAGCCGATGACGGGTAGCTGGTCTGAGAGGATGGCCAGCCAGAGGGGGACTGAGACACGGCCCCCACTCCTACGGGAGGCAGCAGCAGGGAATCTTGGGCAATGGGCGAAAGCCTGACC
>DAOUJI010000114.1:0-13705 GCA_034422875.1 Dehalococcoidia bacterium
TAACCAGTCGTAGCCTTCATCGTCTCCCAGGACTACGTGCAACGGGCGTCCGCTCATCCGGACCATTTCCGCCAACATCTCCCGCTGGCCTGCGCGGTCGTCGGAGATGCCGATGGTCCATCCCAGATGGCCCACGCCGAACTCACCCAAGACCTGGGACAGGGCATAGAACTCCTCCGGCGCAGCCACGTGACTGGGCAGCCAACTGCCGTCCTCAGGCCGGTCTTCCAGGTTCTTGTCGGCGGAGAACCCGAACGCCCCAGCCTTCATGGAGTCGTAAAGTATCTGCTTCATCTGGTTCAGCTCGGCCTCTGTGACGGAGGTCCGCTCCCGCGCCGGTATCATACCCAGGACGTAGCCTCGCAACGGCGAGAAGGGCACTAGAGCCCCTACGTTTACGCCCAGGCCCTGGCGGTCAAGGCTGTCCATGTATTCAGGGAAGGTCTCCCAGTCCCAACGCATTCCTTGGCGCATGGACTCCAGAGGTATCGCCTCGATGCGGTTCATCATGCGCATGTTCAGTTCCCGGTCTTCAGGCCGCGTCGGCGCAAACCCGAAGCCGCATTGTCCGACGGTCAGAGAAGTGACCCCAAACCACCCCGACAGTGAAGCGTAGGGGTCCCAGTTGAGCTGAGCGTCGTAGTGCGTATGCAGGTCAACCGCCCCAGGAGCCACGATGCACCCACTGGCATCCAACTCCTTGGCTCCCCCAGCGGTTATGCGGCCGCTGATCATGGCCACCCGCCCATCCTTGATCCCAACATCGGCGCGGATGCGGGGAATGCCAGTGCCGTCGACTACCGTGCCGCCTCGGATAACTACATCAAACTCGGCCATAATGTTGCCTCCAACGACGAGTTGCGACGATTTCAACTTGCCCAAACCAACAAGATGAGCAGGTCGATTACCGTAAAGTGTAAGTCGCCCCAATATTCATGTCAATGAACCGAATTAAATCGTGATTCAGGTTGACGAAGAGTTCATTGTTGATTCAAGAGTCGCGTCGCCGGAGAGGAAAATACGGAGAAAAGTCCCCTGCAAGACGCGTCAGACCGCCACGTTAAATCGGCGGTCCGTCTGCTGCCGCGACGGAACCGATACAGGGCCGGTTGACGGACCTAGACTAGCGTGTATCCGGCTAGACCCCGGGGGCCTCCATCAGGACGGTGCAGCCCATCTTCAGGTACATGTCCCGGTTCTCCCGGGCCCCGCTCCTCATGCACACCTTTACGTGAGTGTCCTTGATCGCGTCTATCACGTAAGCGAGACACTCCAGGTCAGTCTTCAACGGGAATTCGGGGTGCTGCTCACGGCTGAAGGCCAGGTCGTTGGAGTCAGGGTGGGCTCCCCACGACAGACAGTCCACACCCGGCAGGCAAAGCTGACGGGCGTTGATGACGGATTCCACTGACTCCACCTGCAGCATGAGCACGCCTGTGTTGGCCCAATACTCGGAGTAGTCGGCCTTGGTCTGGCTGGAGTGGGGCTGTCCGTCGCCGCCGGTGAAGCCCACTGAATATTTCACGCCTCCCCGGCCCCTCTGGCCTCCCGTCGGCGGATAGTAGAAGGCGTCTACCGCTTCCCTGACCGTCTCGACGCTGTCTATCTGGGGAACTTCGACCCCGCCCAGACCCCAGTCGACGATAGAGCCGATTAAGTACGCCTGGCGGGGATGCCTGGTGCGCAACTGGATGGGCGTCTCCAGGTCGGCGGCTATCTGGCAGAGTTCGCTCAACGCCACCTCGTTCAGCGCAGAGTGTTGCATGTCTACCGAGAAAAAGTCGTAGGGATAGTGGTTGAGCAAAGCTTCGAGCCTGCGCCGGTCCGAATTTGCTCCCGGATAAGTCCCTATCACAATCTCGCCATTCCGTATTTTCTGCTTTACCGACTCCTTGCCTGGCATGATTCACCTCCACTTGCGTTCCGATTATTGCGGCTACCCAAATCCCAACAGTTACATGCCGCACGGTACCATCCCACGTCCAGCAACGCAATCGCCAACTGTAAGCCTGGTTTCTTGACCTACCCTTACTAAAAAAGGTATACGCGCAACGTGACGCGGTTGATAGGTGGGGGCTATGGGATTTGGAGTTTGTGGCCAGAAGCCGACACAGACGTTACCGGAAAAGTTGCGTCTCAGGGTGCGGGAAGGCAAAATGGCGTCAGCAGCGCGCATTGGCGCCGCCAATGCCGGGCCGGCCCAACGGACTGGCAACCGCCGGCAGAGAGAGGGAAGATATGAAGATAGAGATCGAGCAAGTTTCTCCCAAATTCGACCAAATCGTCTCCGCGAATCCCGACTATGAAATGCTGCCCTACGGCTTTGGACCCGAGGCATCTCCTGAGGATGACTCCCGCGCGCACGGGGGCATCTTTCCCAACCCTGGGGAGGGGCCGGTGTGGTGGAAAGAGGGCGGTTTCCTCGTGTGGAGCGACATCGGCCATAGCCGAACTATGAAATGGATGGAGGGTGAGGAGTTTTCCGTGTTCCGCGAGCCCACCAATTTCGCCAACGGCCTCACGAGGGACGCCCAAGGGAGGCTCGTTGCCTGCGAGCAGGGCCAGCGGCGAGTGACCCGCATTGAACACGACGGCAGCGTCACGGTAATCGCCAACAAGTACCATGGGATGCGGCTCAACCGCCCCAACGACGTGGTGGTAACCTCTGACGGAGCGATATACTTCACAGACCCCGGCGCTCCAGCCCCTGGCCACGACCTGGACTTCAGCGGAGTATTTCGAGTCTCCCCAGACCTGGGAGACATCACGCTGCTCATCCGGGACTTTACGTCGCCCAACGGCCTCACCTTCTCTCCGGACGAAAAGATACTCTACCTGGTCCACGCCAGGAACAGGCAGTTATGGGCCTTTGACGTGCAGGCCAATGGCTGTCTTAACCTGGGTTCTCGGAGAATGCTCTACGAGCTGGAATCAACGGCCCCGCCTGGGGTGTTCGACGGCATGAAAACGGACATGGAAGGCAACGTCTACATGGCCGGACCGGGAGGAATCTGGGTGGTCGCCCCCTCCGGCGAACACCTGGGCATCATTTGGGTCCGCGAACCCGTACACCCTGAAATCCTGAAGATTCTTCCCTGGAGGGACCAGACCGTCAACATCGGCTTCGGACAGGACGACTGGAAAACCCTGTACTACACCGGCATGGGAACCATAGGCCGCATCCAGCTAAAAGTCCCCGGTGTGCCTGTGCCTAGGGGTCCGCTATAGACGCCGGCGTGAGCGTAAGGAGGGAATTGTGACGACAGCCAAGTCCAAGGTGGCATTTATAGGCGGGCCTCGTTACGGAGCGACCTCCGGGCCCAGATGGGTGTCCCATGCGCCCGACGATATGGAGGTCTTTACGGTGGATTCCACGCTTCCCGATGAGGAGAAAAGCCGGCTTTGCAAGGATGTGCAGGCTGTCATCGTCCTCGACGAGGTTATAGATATAGGGTTCCTCAGGAACTGCCCAAGCATCAAGCTGGTCCAGTCCGCCAGCGCCGGAAACGAGATGTTGGACCTCAAAGCCCTGGGTGAGATGGGCATACCTGTGGCGAACAATGGAGGCTCTAACGCCAACTCCATGGCCGAGAAGACCATCGGCCTGATGATAGCCGTTAGCCGGAACCTGATGAACCAGTGGCACAACGTGCACAACGAACGCCGCTGGAACCAGGGACTGGCACGCCTTCCCGCCATTGAGATTACCGGGCGGACCGTCGGCATCGTGGGGCTTGGGCGCATCGGCAAGCACGTAGCCAGGCTTCTCAGGGGCTTCGACACCAGGACCGTCTACTACGAGGCGGCGGAGGTCCCTCTCAACGTGCAGCAGGAGCTAAAGGCCGAGCCCGTGTCTTTCGAAGAGCTGCTGCGGGAGTCGGACTTCGTGAGTCTCCATGTGCCTCTGCTGTCCACTACGCGAAAGATGATCGGGGAGCGGGAATTGGAGATGATGATGCCCACGGCCTATCTCATCAACACCTGCAGGGGCGGAGTGGTGGACGAGCAAGCGTTGTATAGGGCCCTCATAAACAAGTCGATAGCGGGCGCGGCGTTGGACGTCACCGATCCCGAGCCGCCGTCCCCAGACAACCCTCTATTCGACCTGGACAACGTCATCATTACGCCCCATTCCGGGGGCACTCTTGAGAGCCAGCAACGAGGGACCGAGTTCGTATTCGGAAACATCCGTCGAGTTTTGTCGGGGGAGCCCCCATTGGCTCTCATCACAGCCGAAGATTGAGCGAGGAGTTGACCCCATCAGAAAGGGGCGCTAATCTCGATTTAAGCGTTGACGATTTTCTACTACGCCTGACATATACTAGGGTTTTAGGGCTATAAAGACCTGCTGCAAGGAGGCGAAACATGGCTCTGGAAGGCTTCAAGATTCTATCTCAAGACGACCATACCTTCGAGCGCTCGGACCTGTGGGTGACCAGGATGCCGGCCGAGTACCGGGACCGCGCTCCACGCCTTGTCCAGGGGGAAGACTCGGACTACTGGGTATGTGACGACACGATGATATTGCAGAGACTTTCGCCTGGGACTCACCCCGGCAGGCGGTACGAGACGGACCCGGAGGTGCGGAAAGAGATCGGGCTGACTCGCATCAGGGAGGAGCACCTCCGCCCCGGAGCCTATGATCCCGATGAACGTATCAAGGACATGGACATCGACGGCATCGACAAGACCATCATCTATTCGACCGTGGGGTTGCATCTCTACAAAGTGACCGACCAGGTCCTCCTCCACGAAATCCACAAGACCTGGAACGACTGGATCGGCGAATATTGCAACGCCCACCCTGACAGACTCTACGCCACTGCCCTGCTCAATCCCGAGCTCGTAGAAGAAGCGATCGATGAATTGACACGGTGCAAGAAGATGGGATTCGTGGGTTGCATGATCCCCGAAGGTCCCGGTCCGGGGATGAGGTACAGCAACCCCATGTACGAGCCCTTCTGGGCGGCCTGTGAGGAACTGCAAATGCCCGTGGTCTTCCACATAGGATGCAATCGCCCATCGCCGGAAAATGAGTTCCTTGGCCCGGACCCGGTGACGGCGGCATTCCTGGCCAATGTCGACCACTATCCCAGGTTGAACCTCACCGACATGATTTTCGCCGGAGTGTTCGAGCGCTACCCCAAGCTGAAGGTCGGCGTAATCGAGCACGAAGTCGCCTGGATACCCCACTTCCTGGAGCGCATGGACTACACCTGGACCGACCGGTTCCTGGAATCGACTCGGACGGGACGCTACAGGTTCCCGGACGGTGTGCTTCCCAGCCACTACTGGTACTCCAACTGTTTCGTGGGCTTCCAGGAGGACCCGCTGACCATAAGGCTGCGGGACTTGATTGGGGTGGACAACATCCAGTTTGGCGTCGACTATCCCCATGACGAGGGCACCTTCCCCAAGTCCAGGGAGATTGCCGAAAGGCTCCTGGACCCCTGCACCGACGAGGAAAAGCGCAAGATCCTCTACGAAAACGCGGCCAGGACCTACGGCATCAGCTAAGTCCCCGTCCTGGCGCAGCCAGAGGTTGGAACACAAAGCTCTCCAGCGCGGAGGAATGCGACCGCGTTGGTAAATCCTTGCACCGCCAAGGGTCGGGCGTCGTCGATTCTCTGTGTTTGAATTCGCAGGTCTACGTCGGTGCAGTCCACCTCGCTTGACGTCACTCTCCAGTCAGGTGGCCTCTCAGGAAACGTAGGCTCTTTCCGTAATAATATTTGTGACTCGATTCGATTTCTTGACACATAATTGAGGCGCCTGCTATAGTTGCGCATCCTCCAAGCGGTGTCCATAGGACTGGAACGGGGCTCCCAATTTTGACCTTCGCCGACCTGCCGATGCCGCTGGCTAAACCGGTGTAGCCTGCCAGATGACCGCCTACCTGGTTAAACGGCTCCTCGCAACCATCCCCACCATTGTGCTCGTTTCGATTATCGCCTTTCTCATGCTGCGCATTATCCCCGGCGACCCCGCAGCCGCCAGACTCGAAGGCCCCACGGGCACTGCGGACTATACAGAGGAAGACCTGAAGAAAATTCGAGCCAAGCTGGGAACTGACCGGCCGTTGATTGTTCAATACGGAGACTGGGCTTTCAGCCTGCTCAAGGGTGACCTTGGCAAGTCCCTCCTTGACGACACCAGCATTAACCAGACCATGGCCCATAGGCTGCCCCTGACGTTGGAGCTGGCAATCGTCTCCCTGGTGTTCAGCACGGCGCTGGCCATTCCTCTGGGAGTCATCTCCGCCGTCAATCAAAACACCTGGATCGACTACGTCGGACGGCTGATTGCTATCACGGGAGTCACCGTACCCCTGTTCGTTGTCGCCATCATGATTGTCTTCATTGTCGTCAGGTATTTCGAATGGCTTCCTCCCATAGGTTATAAGCATATCTGGGAAGAGCCGTTGACCAACCTCAAGCAACTGATGTTCCCAATCATTGCCCTTTCCTTTACCCGCATCGGATACACTGCCCGGATCACCAGGTCAAGCATGCTGGAGGTCCTGCGGGAAGACTATGTACGCACCGCTCGTTCCAAGGGCCTGGGAACAAGGGCGGTGGTGTATCGCCACGCCCTGCAGAACGCCATATTGCCGGTGTTTACCCTGGCCTCATTCCAGTTTTCAGTTCTGGTGGGTGGCACAGTCATCATAGAGGAGATATTCCAGTTGCCCGGCGTAGGCCGTTTGCTCCTCACGTCCATCACCACCAGGGACTACAACATAGTGCAGGCGGTCGTCATGACCACCATCGGGATCATTTTGATGGTCAACCTCATAGTGGACCTCCTCTATCCAGTGGTTGACCCTAGAATCCGCTATCGGTGAAGCCTTGGAGCGGGAGGCTAGCGTGACGGACATAGCGAGGGTGCGTTGTTAAGGGCGGAAATCCTTTACGCTGTGCGTCGGAGCTTTGGGGGCAGACTTTCCGCGGTCGTCCTACGTGGGAGGTCTTTCGCGGTACGGCAACCCCTCGGAGCTGTGGCGGCCGTCATCATCGTCCTATTGATCTTTATGGCAGTGTTCGCTCCGCTTCTCGCTCCCGCCGACCCTTACCAGATCAACCGGAAGGCTGTGTTCGCTGGCGTCGGCACGGCGGGATACCTGGCGGGAGGAGACCAAGTTGGCCGCGACGTTCTGAGCCGCCTGATTTATGGCGCGCGCATCACACTCTACGTCAGTCTGGTGTCGACCCTGGCAGGGGTCACCATCGGCGCCTTCTTGGGCGTCGTCAGCGCCACGAGAGGCGGACTCCTGGACCTGGCGCTTCAGCGTGTGATCGACGCCCTGATGGCCTTTCCCAGCATCATCCTGGCCATGGCAATCATGGCCACCATGGGAGCCTCTCTGGAGAACGTGATTGCAGCTATATCCATTACCATGATACCGCCAACGACCCGCGCGGTTCGCGCCCAAGCCCTCTCCATCAGTGGGATGGATTATATTCTCGCAGCCAGGGCTGTGGGCGTCTCGTATGGACGGTTGATCCTAAAGCACATCGTTCCCAATTGCATGGCTCTGGTCATTATCATGGCCTCCATATCTCTGGGCGCCGCCATAATTATCGAGACTTCCCTTAGCTTCCTGGGCCTGGGAGCGCCCCCGGAGGAGCCTTCTTGGGGCGGAATGATGGCCGGCCAAACCCTCCGTTTCGTGAAGAACGCGCCAACCCTGGTGATATTCCCGGCCATGGCAATCGGACTGGTGGTGTTCGCCTTTAACATTCTCGGGGATGCCCTCCGGGACATCTGGGACCCCAGGTTAAGGGGTAGCCGCGAGTAGAGGTTGCCCGACGTGTATGGTCTTTATAGCCAGCGGCTGCGCTGCACTGTGTAGCCCCAGCACGTCGCCCGGTAAAGAAAAAGCAAAGGGCCAGGGAGATGCGTCCCTGGCCCTTCATCACGGCTTTCCTGACTGCCTTACGGGTCGACCAACCAAATTGCCTCGTACTTGGTTTCCGTGACCTGCCCCTGGGTCGGCATCATCCCGGCAATCTTCTCCGCGTTGAACACCGTACTGAACGCCCTTCCAAAGGAAGGTATCCAGAAGCTGTCTTCCAACATAGTTATATCTTCTATCTGCCGAATCACCTTTTTACGCTCATCGAAATCAGATATGGCGGACTGCTCGTTGATGAGCTTGATCAGCTCGTCCTGGCGGTCGTAAGTCCAGCCAAAGGCTTCGGGGCTCACCTGATAAGTCCCGTACAGGTATGCGTCAGGCGACACTATAGTGCTCGCCGATGCAAGACCGATGCCCAGCATGTCAAAGTCCCCTTTTGCCCTCATTTCATTATGGGTTGCCGTGTCGACGACTCTGACGTTTATCTCAAGATGAATGGGCTTGAACATCTCCTGGTACAAGGCAGACTCGTCCCTTGCCGCTGTGCCGCCCAGCGATCCCTCACGAATGGGATACGTGGTTTCGGCGGGGTTGTCGGCTGTGTACCCTACGGACTCCATCAGACGGCGCGCCTCCGCTATGTCGTCGGGATGCTTTTCACCGTCGAGCTGTCGGTATCCAGGCAGTGACAGCACCTCCTCTGCGGACATGCAGAGCGGGTGTCCCGAAGGTCCGCAGGTGCTGGCCCATATCGCCAGGTTTCCTTCAATCACCTCGTTAAGGAGATGCCGGTCCATGGCCAGGAACATGGCCCTCCGTACGATAGGATTGTCGAAGGGCGCCCTGGTCGGGTTGACCACAAGTCCGGTGACGGATCCGGGCGTTCGATAGGCTATCCACTTCTCGTTGTTGCCCTCCTCCAGAAGGTTGGTCAACAGGGGGCGGCTCATGCCGCCGTTGGCCCTGGGAACCGAGACCCAGACCTGCTCCGCCGCCCAGGCGCCGTAGGCCACGTCTCCGAATGCCAGTACGAAGTAGTCCATCCCGTCCAGGTACGGCAGGTCGCGACCTTCGGGGTCTTTCTTCCAGTAGCCGGGGACCTTTTCGTAGCTGTACTGCTCCTTGGACGGCACCGCCGACAGCTTGTAGGGGCCGGAACCAATGATGTTCTTCCAACCCTCGTCCCACGTGAATTGGTCGTCTCCGGCCGCCGTCTTGGTGTCCAACTCCTCGTAGTGAGCCTTGGGCACTATCACAAAGTGGTCTTCCGCCATGAAGGAAATGAAATCGGCCCAGGGGGCGTTCAGGTATATTCTGACTGTCCTGGTGTCAAGGGCTTCAGCACGATCGAAATGGGGGGCCAGGTTCTTGGAAGCCTCGAATAGGGGCTCGGGGTGATTTGGCGTCCTGCCCAACATTCGATCGAAGCTGTAGACCACGTCTTCAGCTGTCACAGGACTTCCGTCAGAGAAGATGGCGTGCGGCTTCAGCTCGAAGGTCCAGTGAAAACCCGCCGGGTCCGTCATCTCCCAACCTTCGGCCAGGTCCCCCCACATGTCGAAACGGTCGAATGTGAAGGGGTTGAACTGCATCATGTTGCTGAACATAGGGCTGAAATTGCCCGATTGCGAGGTGAAGGTGCCGTGTGGGTCCCATGCCCTGAGGGGCGTCCAGTAGGAGTTTCTGCTTACGCCGCCGTACTTGGGCTCTCCAAAGTCCACTATTCTGTACCCCTGCATGCCGTAGCCGATGTCTCCAAAATCGACTTCGCCGGGTTGGGTCATTACCTCCGTCGGAGGAGCCGTGGGTGCGGCCGCCTCAGTCGTGGCGGTGGGGGCCGGGGCAGGAGTGGGAGTAGCCGTAGGCGGCGGGGACGTAGGCGGTGGGGATGTGGGCGTAGCGTCGTCTCCGCACGCCAACACTGCGGATCCCAGGGCCAAAGCCAGGATTAAAGCGACGATATTCAGTCGTGGTGGGCGGAGTTTCATTTCTACTCTCCTAATGGCGCTTAGGCCAAGCGTTCAACCAATGGACTATCATCCAACGCATACTGCACCTGTTCTCACTGTTTAATATCAAGAAAGAGCTGTATTGTCAATAAATCGGATTTAGACATAAAATAATATTACCGAAATGAATAGAGGTTTTCGCAGATATTTTGTGGAAGGCCAGAGGGAGTCGGTGAGGATGCCATGTCCCGATGGATGTGCGAGGGGTCAGTTGCGTCCGGTTCCGGTGACGTTCGTGCGGTAAGGGCTTCAGACGACAGCTGGGCATAGCCTGGTCAGCCCGATGTTGACTTGCACAACGACGGACTGCTAAAGTCGTGGTCAACCCAAGAGGCGTCCTGGCGCCCAAAGACAAGTGTCATCCCGTGCCTGACTGGGCCCTGGGACCTCTACCCGACCCACTATGATGCCCATTGGGCATTTGTCCGCGCTTCCAAAAGGAACTGATCATCGTCCTCTGGATATCATAATGCCGATGGATATTTCCGGCGGCCAGTGAAAAAGGAGGCCTATGCTCGCTACAACCACCGAGAAGGAATTTCGAGACCAGATAGCCGTGGCCGGTATAGGCTACAGCCGGAGTCCCGGCGTTCCGGGAGGGTTCACCCGCAGGTCTGGCATGACCGTGCAGACCCTGGCAGTCAGGGCCGCCTTGGACGCCTGCAACGATGCAGGTCTTGACCCAAGGGAACTGGACGGGGCTGTCTGCTACGGTCTCCAGGACACTGTATGGCCCAGACATCTGTTGACTGCCCTGAACGTCAAGAACATTAACTGGGACTGCCTCATAGAAGGCGGCGGCAACTGCTCCACAGCCTGTTACCTAAATGCAGCCCAGGCCGTGCACCACGGCATCTGCAACTATGTGCTGGCCTACCGTGGAATGAACGGACGCACCGGGCCGCGCATGGGACAGTGGGGCGGGTGGTCGTCCAACGCCGGAGCGCCTCCGGCGTCTGGCCGATGGCAGTTCATATCCATATACGGGATGGCCGGAGCGCCGCACCAGTTCGCCCTGGAAGCCCGGCGCTGGATGGACCTGTACGACGTCACCAGTGAGGACCTGGGCAGATATTGCGTCCATGCTCGCTCCAACGCCGTCAAGAATCCCAGAGCCGTCATGCGCGACCCCATCACGTTGGAGGACCATCAGAACTCCCGCATGATAGTGGACCCCTACCACATTCTGGACTGCTGTCTTGAGACCGACGTGGCGGGGGCGGTAATCATCACCACGGCCGAACGGGCCAGGGACCTCAAGAAACGACCAGTGTTGATCTCCGGAGCCATCAGCAGCCAGACGCCCAGAAACGACCTCATCGACACCGGGTTCCCGCAGCTCATGCCCAGGTTGCTGGACGCCGCCGGCATGGAGTTGAAGGACATCGACATCTATGAGCCTTACGACAACTTCTCCGACTCCCCTCTGAGGGCAGTGGAGGACATCGGGTACTGTAAGAGAGGTGAGGGGAAGGACTTTATCAAGGACGGGCGCATAAGCCTGGACGGTGAGCTGCCCATGACCACCCACGGCGGCCTGATGAACGAGGGTTACGTCCATGGCTTCAACAACGGCATGGAGGCGATTCAGCAGCTTCGCGGGGACGCCGAAGACCTGTGCCCCAACTGGCGCGACGGCGAACACACCTACGACCGCACCATATGCCGGCAAGTGCGAGACGCCCAGACCGCCCTGTTCACAGCCGTCAGCGGCGGCGGCGGCATAATCTTCAAGAGGGGTTAGTCATGACCACTGATTACCAGTTCCTGCTCCCCTATCCCGACACGGACACCCAGCCCTACTGGGACGCCATCAAGAACCACGAGCTAAGGGTCCCCCAGTGCTCCGACTGCGGGCTAACGAGATGGCCGCCTCAACTGACCTGCAACGTGTGCTACAGCGAGAACGTCGAATGGGTGAAGATGAGTGGACGCGGGACTCTTTACACCTACGTGATAATTCACCAGGCGGTCCTGCCCCAGTGGAGGGAATTGACCCCCTTCAACGTGATACAAGTGGCCCTTGAGGAGGCCCCCCACATACAGATTATGGGAAACGCCGTCGAAATGGACGACTCCGAGCTAAAGGTGGGGATACCCATGGAGATCGTCTTCGACGACGTGACTCCTGATGACACCATTCCCCGCTGGAGACGCCGCTCAGACTAATTGAATACGCTGCCCCAGCGTCGGGGTGTGGAGTGGGGAATCAGGAACCGGCTTTGCGGGCCAGGACTAACCCCTCTTGAGGATTACGCCTCCGACGCCCCCCTCCGAGTTGAACAGGGCGATCTGTGGGTTGCGCACCTGGCGACAGATGGTACGGTCGTAAGTGTGCTCACCTTCACTCCAGTTGGAGCACAGGTCCTCGGCCTCTCCGCGGAGTTGCTGCACAGCCTCCATGCCGCTGTTGAAGCCGTGGACGTAGCCCTCATTCATCAGCCCGCCGTGGGTGGTCATAGGAATCTGACCGTCCAGGCTTATGCGGCCGTCCCGGATGAAGTCTTTTCCCTCGCCCCTCTTGCAATATCCCATCTCTTCCAGGGCGCGTATCGGTGTGTCCGAGAAGTTGTCGTAAGGCTCATAGACGTCTATGTCCTTCAACTCCACACCCGCAGCGTCCAGCAGCCTGGGCATCATGCCCGGAAAGCCTGTGTCGATAATGTCGGTCTTGGGGGCTTCATTCTTGATGGCGGCGGAGACAAGAATCGGTCTCTTCTTCAGGTCCCTGGCCCGCTCGGCGGTGGTGATGATCACCGCCCCGGCCACGTCGGTTTCCAGGCAGCAGTCCAGGATGTGGTAGGGGTCCACTATCATGCGGGAACTCTGATGGTCCTCTACAGTGATGGGGTCACGCATGATGGCCCGTGGGTTCTTGACGGCGTTGGAGCGGGCGTAAACGCAGTACCTGGCCAGGTCCTCGCTGGTGACGTCGTACAGGTCCATCCAGCGGCGCGCGTTCATGGCGAACTGGTGCGGGGCCCCGGCCTGTCCATATATTGATACGAACTGCCACTGACCGCCCACCCTCTGGGCTGACCCGACGTTGGAGGACCACCCGCCGTACTGCCCCATGCGTACGCCGGTGCGCCCGTTCATGCCCCGGTACGCGAGAACGTAGTTGCATATGCCGTGGTGGACTGCCTGGACCGCCATCGTATAGCACAGCGTGGAACAGTTGCCCCCGCCCTGCAAGTTGCAGTCCCAGTTGATGGCTTTGACGCCAAGAGCGGTCAGCAGGTCTCTGGGCCATACAGTGTCCTGAAGCCCGTAACACACGGCGCCGTCCAGTTCCTTTGGGTCCAGTCCTGCGTCGTTGCAGGCGTCCACTGCGGCCCTCACGGCCAAGGTCTTTACACTGACTCCGGACCTTCGTGTGAAGCCTCCCGGAACGCCGGGGCTTCGGCTGTAGCCGACGCCGGCGATGGCCGTCTTGTCACGGAATTCCTTTTCCCTCTTTGTCGCCAGCATCGAATCCTCCCCTGCCAATTCCTCGGCCCCAGATGTGATGCGGTGAGTTACGGTCGGGCCGCCGCAGCCAACGTCTAGTGGGAGGAGGGTTCCGGCTGTTCGGCCAAGTCTGTGTAAGCGGGGTCTATTATTGGAGCATCCCTTCCGCCGACGTTCCCGTTTACGGATACGGGCTTTCCCGCGCAGCTTCCGAGAATCTGCCAAGATTGTAGAACGATCCAACCCTTCGGTCAACGCGGCGAATTGACTCATAATAAATGTTACCGAAGAGGTTATCGTTGCCTCGCAAGCAGTGTTGCCGGAGGGTGGAGTGACGCGAGGCGGTGTGAAGGAGTATTTGGAAGCTATAAGAGAGCGGTACATTAAA
>DAOUJI010000115.1:0-27792 GCA_034422875.1 Dehalococcoidia bacterium
CGCTACTGCTGGTGCCGGGCCGCGTGCTCTACTCCGACCGACCAATGGAAGTGGTCGCAGGCCGCCTCAACTCCATCAAGCGGGAAGAACTTGTGTCGCTGAACCCAGAAGACGCCGGAAGCCTGGGAGTCGTTGAAGGCGACCCCGTGGAAGTGAAAACCCGCAGCCAGTCGATTCGCGGCGTCGCTACGCTGGAGGACTCGGCTCATAAAGGGGTAGTGTCAATTACCGGGTTGTTCGGACAATTGGCCATCGATCTGGACGCCAGCGACTCCCCCGATCCGATGGCGTCGGCGCCCGGACTAAACATAGAACCGGCAACGGTCTCAAAGGCTGAATGACTTTGCCAGCATGGAGGACTTGATTTGACGGAATCCGCAGACACCCGACTCCTGGAACGCGCCCGGAAGCTCCGGGACGTTATAGCCAAGTTGCCTAAGGCCCGGATTGTCTACCGGCGGGACGTAACGGAAGACCTTATGGTCATCAAGTTGAAGCCGGAGGTTGACTTCACGTTCAAGCCGGGCCAGTACTGCACATTGGGATACGGCAGCGTGGAACGGGCCTATTCCATCGTGTCAGCGCCCCACGAGGACGATCTGGAGATATTCGTGGAATTGGTGCCCCTGCCCGATGGAGTGCTGACTCCGGTCATGTGGGGCCTCGGAGTGGGCGATCAGATGAGCATTCGCCCCCGGGCCAAGGGCATCTTCACCATGGACGAACGCTACACTAACCACCTCATGGTGGCCACTGTCACCGGAATCGCCCCTTTCGTCAGCACGATTCGCAGCTACCTTCAGAGGGGAGGACAGGGACACAGGTTCTACGTCCTCCAGGGGGCCAGCTACCTGGACGAGTTCACCTACGAAGAGGAGTTGACCGAACTGGCCCTGGCACACCCTGAAACGGTGATCTACATCCCGACCATAAGCAGGCCCGCCGAGGAGAAGAACGCCCAGTGGGAAGGCGTGACCGGCAGGGTGAACAACATCGTTGAAGACTACGTGGAGAAACTCCGGCTGGACTCCGAGTCCACCCTGGTCTATGCCTGCGGCCACCCTGGCATGATTGAAGACCTCCGGGAGAAGCTGGAACCCCAGGACTTCAAGGTCAAAGAAGAGCGCTACTGGAAGCAGTAGACCGTCCTCCGGTCGCACATCATATACAGCCTCCGCCGTTTAATGTCGGCGGCTCGTTTTTCCAACGATGTGGGCCAAAATTGTGATGATGTCCTACCATCGCGATGAATATCGCTCGCGACATTGCCAAGAAGGCTGGCTGGCCAGACAGGTAGGAGGCATCATGGTGCGGTACCCGGTGTTGATTGGAGGAGAGCTGGGAGCGTACGGGGTTACGTTTCCTGGCTTTGACGCTGTTGCTGGTGGAGCCATGGGCGCCACAGTTGATGAGGCTCTGCGTAACGCAGAGGACGTTCTGGCTGACATTGTAGAGATGATGGAACAGAATGGCGAACCGATTCCGACACCCGTGTCCTTGGAAGAAGTAGTTGTAGAACCCGGGGAGATGGTCGCCTACGTGACCCTCAAGACCAACGTCCCCGCCTAGCGTCGGCGGCTTGTTTTTCGTGGGCCGCGGTCTAAGGTAAAATGGCATGGATGTCCACCGCCAAACCTTCTTCCAGGGATAAGCTCACCCCGGTACGGCGTCAGTACCTGCGCATCAAACAGCGTTACCCCGACACCCTGCTCCTATTCCGGATGGGGGACTTCTACGAGACCTTTGACGAGGACGCCCACACAGCCTCCCAAGCCCTGGACATAGCCCTCACGTCCCGCAGCATGGGCAAGGGAAGCCCTGTGCCGCTGGCCGGGGTGCCCGCCCACTCGTTGGAGCCTTACCTGGCCCGTCTGATTAAGGCCGGCTACAAGGTCGCCATCTGCGAGCAGCTTTCCGACCCCGCAGCTTCGAAGGGGATAGTGGACCGGGACGTGGTGCGGGTGGTGACGCCCGGGACAGTGGTCGAGCCGTCCCTGCTGGAGCAGAAAGCAAACAACTATCTCGTGGCGCTTATGCCCGACGGCCCACAGGTGGGCCTCGCCTACGTGGACATCACCACGGGGGAGTTCTGCGCGACCCAGCTTCCCTCCACCGAGCTCGGTTTGGAGCTTACCCGCCTGGCTCCGGCGGAGGCGCTGGCCCCGGAAGGAGTGGAGCCGGAAGGCATGAACGGCTGCCCCGTGACTCCTATGTCTGCATCCGTGTTCAGAGAGGAGACGGCCAGCCGCATCCTGATGGACCATTTCGGCGTTGCGAGCCTGGAGGCATACGGCTGCACCGACCTTCCCCTGGCCGTTGGGGCTGCCGGCGCCATTCTGGACTACCTTTCGCAGACTCAAAAGGGCGCCCTGAAGGAACTGCGCACCCTAAGCGCCTATTCCACCGCGTCGTACATGACCCTGGACACCCAGACACGGCGGAACCTGGAACTGTTCCAGGGAGGCCGCTGGGGGAACAGCGACGCGTCCTTGTACAACACGCTGGACCTGACCCGCACGCCGATGGGCGGTCGTCTTCTCCGGCGCTGGATGGGCCAGCCGCTAAGGGAACTGGAGCCGCTGGTGCAAAGGCAGGACTCCGTCGGCTGGTTCCACGACAATATGCTGGAGAGGGAACGGGCCTCGGCGCTTCTGTCCAGAATTGGGGACCTGGAGCGGACCGTGGGCCGTGTACGTCTTGGGACCGCCGTGCCCAGGGAGCTGCTGGGCCTGGCCAATGGCCTGAAGGCGTCGCTGGAGCTGGTGAATGGGCTGGCCGGCGGCGACCAATTGGCTTGGCTGCTGGAAGGGCTCGAAAGCTCGAAAAAGCCCTGCGAAGAAGCCGTGGAACTGATAAGCAGGGCGGTGAAAGACGACCCTGTGGGCGAGCCAGGGGACGGCGGGGTGGTCCGGGAAGGCTTCTCCCCGGAGTTGGACGAGCTGCGGCAGGCGTCGGGAAACGCCAGGGAATACATAGCCGGGCTGGAACGGAAGGAGCGGGAAGCCACCGGCATAAAGAACCTGAAGGTCGGATACAACAAGGTGTTCGGCTACTACATTGAAGTGACCAACGCCAACCTGCCGATGGCTCCTGAGACATACACCCGCAGGCAGACCCTGGTGGGAGGGGAACGTTTCATCACGCCGGAACTGAAGGAGTACGAGTCTCGAATCCTTGGGGCCAGGGAGAGAATCGAGGAACTGGAGAAGGCCCTCTACCGCCAGTTGTGCGCCCAAATAGGCGAGCAAAGCTGGGCTGTGTCCGCTCTAGGAGAGGCGGTGGCCCACCTGGACGTCTTCCATAGCCTGGGCGAAGCGGCTGTCAGGCACGACTACGTGCGTCCTGAGCTGAACGAAGGTATGGACATATCCATCAAGGCGGGCCGCCATCCCGTGGTGGAACGGACGCTGCCGCCGGGTTCCTTCGTCGCCAACGACACCTACACGTCGTCGGAAGACAGCCAGGTGTTGATAATCACGGGCCCGAATATGGCGGGAAAGAGCACCTACATACGCCAGACGGCCCTGATAGTCCTCATGGCCCAGATGGGCAGTTTCGTTCCGGCGGACTCGGCTGTTATCGGACTGGTGGACCGCATCTTCACCAGGTTGGGTCTCCAGGACGACCTGTCCACGGGCCAGTCCACCTTCATGGTGGAAATGGTCGAAACGGCGGCCATATTGAATCAAGCCACTCCCCGCTCCCTGGTGATTCTGGACGAGATAGGTCGTGGCACGTCCACCTATGACGGCCTCTCCATAGCCAAAGCGGTGGTGGAGCACCTCCACAACCACCCCAGGCTGGGTTGTAAGACCCTTTTCGCGACCCACTACCACGAGTTGACCGAGTTGGCCGAAACTCTTCCCAGGGTGAAGAACTATTCAGTGGCAGTGTCCGAAGAGGACGGCCAGGTGGTCTTTCTTCACCGCATCGAGCCAGGTAGAGCGGACAAGAGCTACGGCATCCACGTGGCCCGGTTGGCGGGAATGCCCCAGGCCGTGGTTAACCGGGCGTGGGAAGAACTCGACGACCTGGAACGGCAAGACCAGAGCAATGCCAGAGGACCAATGGCCCATGCCGGGTTCCAGATGCCGCTGTTCGGAGGCGAAGCTCCCAACCAGGCGGTCATGGACGAGCTTCTGGAAATGGATGTGTCGACCATGACTCCTTTGGCAGCCATCAATGCCTTGTATCGGCTGCAACGGCAGGCAGAGGGAGTCTCTGACCCGGAAGATGATTCATCAACCCCTTAGGTCGTTGGGTATCCCAATAAGTACAGGGGCTTTATACTCACGTAGTCCTAGACCATACGGCGCTTCCCGTGGGTATATCTAGAGAGTCCCATAGAGGATGCGCCGAGGAGGAAACGTATGGCTGAGCAAGCCCGGTTCTACTGGTGGCCGCGTTGATCGACCTGCCGCAAAGCGAGAGAGTTTCTCTTGCAAAAAGGGGTTGAGCTCGAGGAGCGGGACTATTTCACTGAGCCGTTCAGCGAAGAAGAGCTGCGTACTCTCATAGGGGTGCGGGAGCCGGCGGAGATTTTTGCTTGGCGGAGTCCCAGCTTCAAGAGCCTGGAGAGGGACCCGGACAGCCTCACGGGAGACGACCTGGTGCGGTTGATGCTGGAAGAACCTCGGCTTGTGCGACGCCCCATGGTTCAGATTGGAGACCGGCTGGTCATAGGCGGTTCCTTCAAAGCTATCGAGGACGCTCTGGGGTAGGGCCGAATCTCCAGGCCGTTGAGCGCCGTCTCTTGTCCGGATATAATGGCTCCTAGCTAAGCCCGTTAAAGTTGGGCGGTGGAGAAGGGGTGTGGGTGGACATATTCTTTGACGTGGACTACACCATCCTGGGTCTGGACTACAGCCTCAGACCGGGAGTTCTAGAGACTTTCCAAAAACTGACGACCGACGGCCACAAAGTCCACATATGGTCCGGCGTCGGGCTGCGAGACCAGGTAGTAAAAGACCACAAGCTCCTCCCCTACGTCTCCGGGGTATACCTGAAACCCACCTACAAGGCCAGGGAACGCCTTGGGAAGCTGGGTGTTCCGCTGGTCCCGGACTTCGTGGTGGACGACTATCCCGAAATCGTTGAGGACTTTGGAGGCGCCTGGGTGTGGCCCTACTACATGCGCAATGACCAGGACACCCAGATGGAGCGCATCTATCGGATAGCGTCCGAATTTGCGAAAGACGGCGTCTCTTCCGACCGGCAGTTTATAGAACGCAGGCCGGACCCCGATGGGAGCCAGCCGCAATGACCATCAAGGTGCTGAGGCCTGATGTCGCGGCCAAGATAGCCGCCGGAGAAGTGGTGGAGCGGCCTGCCTCGGTGGTCAAAGAGTTGGTGGAGAACTCCATCGACGCCGGGGCCGGTCGGATCACGATAGAGATCAAGGGCGGCGGCGTAGACCTCATACGGGTTACTGATGACGGCTGCGGAATCCCCGCAGATGAGATGTTGCTCTCCTTTCATCGCCACGCCACAAGCAAGCTGACCTCTCCCGACGACCTGGAATCGGTGACTACCATGGGGTTCCGAGGAGAGGCCTTGCCCAGCATTGCGTCGGTGTCCAGGGTGAGCATGAGCAGCCGCCCGGCGTCGGAGGCGGTTGGGTCGGAAGTCCAGCTTCGTTGGGGCGAGGTCGAAAAGAACGGCTCCAAAGGATGTGCGGCGGGAACGACCGTCAGTGTGGAGTCCCTGTTCGAGAACGTGCCCGCCCGCCGGAAGTTTCTGCGGTCGCCAGGGTCGGAACGTTCCCGCATCAGCGACCTGGTGGCCAGATTTGCCCTCGCCTTTCCCCATGTCAGGTTCAGCCTTAACGTAGAGGGCCGGAACACCCTCTCCACATCGGGGAATGGCATCCTGTCCGACGCAGTTATCGCCGTATACGGGGCGGAGACTGCCGGAGCCATGCTCGAGGTCTCCTGGGACGGCCTGGACGGATACTCGGTCCATGGATACGCCGGAGCCCCGTCGCTGCACCGGGCCAACCGGAGCTACATCACCTTTATCATGAACGGGCGCTGGATACAGAGTCCATTCCTCACCTATGCGTTGACCGAGTGCTACCAGGGATTCTTGCCGGTGGGACGGCATCCCATGGCTGCATTGATGCTTGCGGTGCCGCCATCGGAAGTGGACGTGAACGTCCATCCGGCCAAGCGAGAAGTGCGCTTCCGGCGTGAAGACCGGATATTCTCCGGCTTGCAGCGGGCTGTCAGGTCTACACTGATGCAGGTCTCACCCGTTAGAGAGATCTCCTTGCCGTCAGGTCCCACAGGAGTTCCGCCAGGAGGGCCGTTCTCCCCCCGCCAGCAGCATGTGTCACCCGACCGTCTGGCCTTCTCGATGGAAGCCGGGAACTCCAATGGCGCGAGTGTTTCCGGAAGTCTGATAGAGCAGCCGGAGACTACGGGCAAGGAAATGTCATCTTTGAGGGTGTTGGGCCAGGTGCGGAACACCTATCTGGTTTTAGAGGGGCCCGACGGAATCTATCTCATCGACCAACATGCGGCCCATGAAAGGATCTTGTTCGAGAAAGTCCTTTCAGGACTGCCGGACGCCCAGGTCCAGTCCCTTCTGGAGCCGGTGGCCGTAGAACTTTCCCCAGGACAGGAAGAGTTGGCGCTTTCCTCGGCGGAACTTCTGGAGCGGTATGGGTTTCTCTTGGAAGCCTTCGGGGAACGGAGCTACATCCTTAGGGCTGTGCCGTCCGTGATCCGAGCTAACGACCCCGCCAAGGCTTTGGTGGAGGTGCTGGACCTGATGGCGTTCGAGGGACTGGTGAAGGAGCGGGAGGAGGCTCTGGCGGCGTCCATAGCTTGCCACGGAGCCATTCGCGCCGGCATGCAAATGGAACAGAGAGAGATGGAAGCTCTGTTGGTGCAATTGGAGGCTTGTGAGAACCCGCATACCTGCCCCCACGGCAGGCCCACTATGATTCACCTGAGCTCCAGCCATTTGGAGAAGGAGTTCGGGCGGCGTTAAAGCCCTGGGGCTACGAGGTCCAGCGCCTCTCAGCGGACTCTATGCGTGGGTCCTTGCGAGGGTGGTATATGGAATCTTCTCCGGGGAATTGGTCGTTGGCAGTGGACTCCGAGCCGCCGGACGCGGCTTTGGCCGCGACGCCGACTCCAACGAGGGCGGCCAATCCGAGGGATATCTTCCCCAGAAAGCTCCGGCGAGTCATCCCATTCTTGGCGTCGCTGGTTCCCTGCATTTAGACCTCCCGGTGTTGGGCTCCCTTTGGGGAGTGTGGACTGACATAGCATTTTAGGCGCTGTGTAAGGGCGGGTCAATAGCCTTGAAATCCCCTTGACACTGATATGCGGCTGTGATAATTTTCACCTGACTTTTTGGCCCTGTGGCCACTACGATAGGGGAGGTGAGGCGGCAATGCTGCCCGATCCGGGAGCTATCACGGCCTTTGACTGGCTCCAAATAGGAAAGTGGCTCACCAGGATTTGGATTTACTTTTTCCTTGTAGTCGGCTTTTCGGCAACCTTCCTTACAGCCCACGCGATAATTCCCTCTATGGTCGATTCAGGCCATGTTCCAGCGGACTTGGGGGAAAAGTTGCGCCGCCCCATGTACGCCACAGCTACGATAATGCTCGTGGGGATGGGGCTGTTCCTGGCGTTCACGGTAGACCAATCACACATAATCGAGAGGTTCTGGGACCGGTGGTTCGTCTAGGCCCGGCCCCGATCAAACACTCCCACACATGCCTATAAAGCCCAGCTTTAAGCTCATGGCGCCCCTGGCGTTGGGAGGCCTTATAGGCGGCGCCGTAGCCGTATTCGTACTGGTCTACATCCTCCTTGCCTGGTGGGGCAGGCCCGTCTTTGGTTTCGGAGCGGGCGGCCCCGATCAACCCATCGCTTTCCCCCATGACGTGCACGTGGAGGAAAAAGGCATTCAATGCGAGTTCTGCCACCGCAACGTGACAAAAGGCGATGCGGCGACTGTGCCGTCGGTCCAACAGTGCCTCTGGTGCCACACGACCATCGACGGCCAGAATAACGCCGAGATAGTGAAGCTGCTGGAGCATGGAGGCTTGGACGCCTTTGCTCAACCGTCTGAAGACCTGGTGGCCAAGCCCATCGACTGGGAACGGGTCCACAGGCTGCCGGACCACGTCCAGTTCGCCCACGAACCTCACATCAGGTTCTTCACCACGACCGATGAGGGCAGGTCCCAGGCTATTGCCCAGGCTGGAGAGATGGGTTTCGGTCTCTCGTCAGGCAACCCTCCCGCCTATGAGTTGACCGAGGCCACTTGTTCCATATGCCACGGCAAGGTCCGGGAGATGACCAAGGTGCAACAGGTGCGCGACCTTAAGATGGGAGATTGTGTGGACTGCCACAGGGATCTGGACGCTCCCACGGACTGCACGATGTGTCACTACTAGAGGCAGAACGCTAGAGAACATGAAGTTAAACCGTCGCAATTTCCTGAAGTGGGCCAGCCTGTCGACGATAGGCGCGGTGGCCTGCAACATCTTCCGTGAAGGGGAGATGGAGTTGCAAAGCCCTGTGGACCTGCCGGAAGACCAGGTCACCGGAATCGACAACTGGTACGCGACGGTGTGCGGCCAGTGCTCAGAACGTGAAGGAATCCTTGTACGGGTCGTGGAAGGTCGAGCCAAAAAGGTGAGAGGCAACCCGGTCTTCCCGACCAACCAGGGCAAGCAGAGCGTCCGGTGCGACAGTGCGCTCCAGGCCATATACCACCCGGACAGAATCACCCAGCCCCTGCTCCGTAAGGAAGGGACTTCCCGAGGCGGGGGCGACTGGTGGGAAATCAGCTGGGATGAAGTGCGGGACGAGATTTTCCCTGACATCCTGGGCCGACGTCTCAGGGACCAGGTGCGTTCCGACGCCATGCTCATGGTGACTTCCCACATGAGCGGCAGCGCAGGCAAGGTTGTGAGCAGCTTCGTGAAAGCCTACGGAGGGCGGCATCTCGCTGTGGAGGCGTTGGACGAGACCAACCTGCGCCAGTCGGTGCGCAATGTCCTGGGGCAGGACCGTCTTCCAGACTTCGACATTGAAAACAGCAACTACGTCTTGTCCTTCGGAGCGGACTGGTTGTCCACGTGGGTAGCCCCTGTGCGGTTCGGGAGAGGCTACGGTCATTTCAGGCATAACCGGGGAAAGGCGCGCGGGACGTTGGTGCACGTGGACTCTCGCTTCTCCATGACAGCAGCCAACGCCGACGACTGGATACCCGTGGCGCCGGGGATGGAAGGAGCCGTCGCTCTCGCCATTGCCTACGCGATTATCTCCGAAGGTCATGGGTCCCCTGACGTAGTTGAACGGTTGGTCGGCGGGCTCGATGCCGAAGCTCTGGAAGCTGCGCTTGGCGACTACTCGCCGGAAAAAATCGTGGACCCGGGCTCCCCCACATACGCCGGCATTCCACCCAGCATAAGGGGTGAAGAGTCGGCCCACGTCATTCGGCGGGTGGCCTCGGACTTTGCGACCCACGGCCCCAGCGTTGCTTTCGGAGGAGGGACAGCCGGAGCCCAGACCCACGGCGAAGCCAACCTTTCGGCCGTATTCGCGTTGAATCACCTTGTTGCAGATAGAGTCCCGGGCCGGTTGGGCAACGTGATATTCAATCCAGACCCGCCCACGAGCGGGTTGATGACCGATGACATGCAATCGTCGTTGTCAGACTGGAACAAGGCTGTGGAGGATATAGCCGGCGGCGGGATCGGGCTGGTGATGGTGTACGGGGCCAACCCCGTGCACGCCATACCCTTGAAGTCCGACGGATCAGGGCTGGCAGACGCCATAAGCGGACGCCAAGACCCCAACGACCTGTTTGTCATAGCCTTTGCCAACGTTATGGACGATACAGCTGCCCTGGCTGACCTGGTGCTTCCGGTAAGAGAGGGTTTGGAGGACTGGGGCGCCGACGTTCCGCAGCCTGGCCCTGGCTACCAGATTGTGGCCGTCCAGCAGCCCGTAGTGGAACCGCTGCCGGGCATCCAGGCTGAGAGCTTCCCTGACGAGATAATCAAATTGTCTAAGGGTTTGGGTTTGAATGACGGGCTGCCCAACAGCTTCATGGCAATGCTCCAGCAGAACGCAGCCGACTTGTTCAACCTTAACCGCGGAGCTCCTCTTGACGACGAGAGTCCGAATAGCATAGACGGATTCTGGAACAAACTGCTCCAGCGCGGAGGCTGGTCTGACCCCGACGCCCGTTCCAGTGACGTCCCTTCCCAGGCGCCTGACCTGAAGCCCATCGCCGACGGGTTGAAGGCCCGCAGGCTTCTGGGGACGGGCGGTCTCAACTCCTACGTCATGGTCCCCTTCCTGTCCAACTCTCTGATGGATGGTCGGTACGCTCACCTCCCCTGGCTCCAGGGCGCTCCCGACCCGCTGACCACCGTGGCGTGGCAGACCTGGGTGGAGGTGAATCTCCAGGAAGCCAGGCGCATCGGGCTGGAAGAGGGCGACGTTGTTAATCTCATCACGGGCAAAGGCAGCATCGAGGCTGTGGTCTACATTCACCCGGCGATGCCCCCCGGAGTGGTGGGAGTGCCCGTCGGACAGGGCCACACCCCCGGCGTGACATACTCGAACCGCAACGGGGAGCCACAGGGGTCGAACCCGTTGGCGATTCTGGAATATGAAGATGGGATGGACAGTCTTCCCTGGGGAGCCACCCAGGTTGTGCTCCAACCCACTGGCAGGAACGCCAGGGTGTCCAAGTTCGAGGGCATCGTTCCGGCCTACCCCATAGGCACCAAGGAAGAGGACATAGTTCACGTAACCAACGATCCAGAGGCGTAATCAACAGAACGTAGCGAAAGGCGGGTCTGTCTATGGCGCAGAAGCGCAAACACAAGTGGGCAATGGTGGTGGACATCGACAAGTGCACCGGTTGCCAGGCGTGCGTCGTAGCCTGTCAGGCTGAGAACAACGTGCCGATCAACACGGAAGACCTGTTCCATCAGAAGAGGGCATACGAGTGGATCCGGGTGGAACGCTACTGGGATGTCCCGGACGAGTACCGGGGTTCCTCTGGCGTCGACCCCAAGCCGGAAGAGACGCCCTTCCAGGATGTGAAAGCCCGGTTCATACCTATAATGTGCCAGCACTGCGAGAATGCGCCCTGCGAACCGGTCTGCCCCGTCTATGCCACCTACCACAACGATCAGGGTTTGAACGTGCAGGTGTACAACCGCTGTGTAGGCACCCGCTACTGCGCCAACAACTGCCCCTACAACGTACGCTTCTTCAACTACTGGGAGCCGGTGTGGCCCGAGACCCTGAGAAACCAGCTCAACCCCGACGTCACCGTCAGGTCCCGGGGAATCATGGAAAAGTGCACCTTCTGCGTCCAGCGGATAAGAAAGGCTGAGCGGAAGGTGGAGGGCCAGGAGGGCCGAGCCATCACCGACACCGAGTTGGCGGAAGGGAACTTTGCTCCGGCCTGCGTACAGGCCTGCCCCACCAACACGCTGATATTCGGCGACTTGCACGATGACGGCAGCAAGGTCCGGGAGTTCATCGACCTGGACGAAAACGGCAGCAAGGTAGTCAAAAAGGGTCGTCCGTACCAGTTGCTGGCAAGGTTGGGGACCGAACCGAACGTGATATATCTGAAGAAGATAGACACTCATGCTAAGGATGAGGCAGGCCATGGCTAGCGCGGCCGAGCACGGTCACCACGGAACGCCTCCGCCTGAAACTCTGCTCACCCCTGAGCAGGTGGCGGAGCACGTAACCAGAAAGACCGTTACGCTGGACCCGAAGCTGGTTGCGGGCATGTTGGGCCTGCTCATACTTCTGGGGCTCGGAATTGTGGGCTTCCTGGTGCGTGCGCTGGGTGACGGGTTCGGCGGCGACAATCGCGAGGCGTGGGGCTACTACGTAGCCATGTTCGCATTCTTGCTTGCCACCGTGGGTTCGGCCCCGGTGGTGGCTGTGGCTTTCCGCTGGACCAAGAACCACTGGCGCAGGCCATTGTCCAGGGCGTCCGAATTGTTCGCAGTCGTGGGCGTGCTTAACGTCCTATGGTTCATCCCCATGATTTTCCTCATGTCCCCCATCGACCTGAACGGCGACGGAGCCTTGGCCGTTGGGCAGGACCGCCGGACCATCTGGTTCGAGACTCCCATAGGAGCTCCCCTGGTCTGGGACACGCTGGCGGTGGTCGGCCTTGCTGTGGCCGGTCTGGCCGTGCTGTACGTATCGGCAAGGCCCGACTTTGCGGCGCTGGCCCATCGGAGCGATGGAGTGCGCAAAGGGCTGTGGGCAAAGCTGGCCCTGGGATGGCAGGGCACGGAGCGTGAATGGGTTGTACAGAAAGGGCTCCTTGCCATCATGGGCGGGCTCTACTTCATGATGCTCATCTTCGTCCACACCCTGATAAGCCTGGACTACGCTCTGAGCTACGTGCCTGGCTGGAAGGACTCAATCTTCGCGCCTTACCACGCCCTGACCGGGCTCCAGGCCGGCGGAGGCGTCGTCATTGTGACGTTGTTCATCATGAAGCGTTGGGGCGGCTACAAGGACTACATCGGCGTTGACCCCTTCTGGTCGTTCAGCAAGATACTGCTCGGCCTCACGCTGCTGTGGGGCTACTTCTGGTTCTCCGAATTCATGACCTTCTGGTATGGCCGTGACCCCACGGAGCAGGCTGTCATGAAGCTGATCATGTTCGAGTCTTACAGGACTATGTTCATCCTGAACTTCTTCTTCAGCTTCATAATCCCGTTCTCCCTGCTTCTGTGGAACTCTGTGCGGAAGAGCGTTCTCGGGCCGAGCATAGCGGCGGCGTCAGTGATTATAGGCGCGTTCTTCATGATGATTCGCATCTACGTGCCGGCTTGGAACATACCAGAGTCCAAGCTGGGGGCGGAAAGCATCGCCGACTTCGAAAAGCACGGAGCGCAGACGGCTGCAGAGTTGCTGCCCGTCCTCCCCGACCTGTGGGACATATTCATCATATTGGGCGGACTGGGAGCGGCGGGCCTCTTCTATCTGTTGGCGACAAGGATTGTCCCGATACTTTCCCTGTGGGAGTTCAAGGAGGGAATGCTCTACATTCTGTGGAGGCCTTTGATCAAGGGCAAGTACATGGTTCTGGGGAAACCCGAATAGTCGGGGAAACGCTAGGGAGACACAATGCAGGAAACAGTGCCCGTAACTGACCAGCAAGTCAATCGAAACCTGCTGAACAGCCTGTACGAGACCCCCCTCTGGTACTGGGGTCTGGTGGCGTTCCTTGGCGTCTTCGTCGTCGGGGCGATGTGCGCCGCCGGTTACATGATTAATCAGGGGCTGGGCGTCACGGGACTGAACCGGCCCGTCTTCTGGGGCTTCTTCATCACCAACTTCGTCTTCTGGATTGGAATCAGCCACGCGGGTGTGATGCTGTCGGCCATTCTCCGGCTTTCCAAGGCCGAGTGGCGGAGGCCCGCGACCAGGGCCGCTGAGGTTCTCACCGTCTTCTCCCTGATGACGGCCATGTTGATGCCTCTGATTCACACCGGCAGGCCCTGGAGGATTTTCTACTGGGTCTTCCCTTACGACTGGGCGAGAGGCGTATACATGAACGTCCGGTCGGCGCTTGTCTGGGACCCCAGCGCAGTCTTCACCTACCTGACCTCGTCGATCTTGTTCGTGTACATCGCGCTGCTTCCCGACCTGGCCGTGATACGGGACAGGTCCACAGGGCCCAGGCGCATAGCCTATTCGATACTATGCCTGGGCTGGCGGGGAACTCCGAGGCAGTGGAAGCTCCAAATCATCGCCGGAATACTGCTGTCGGCGCTGATTCTGCCCGTGTTCGTATCCGTCCACTCCATAGTCTCCTTCGACTTCTCGATGGCGATTGCGGCCAAGAGCTGGCACTCCACCATATTCCCGCCCTATTTCGTCATCGGAGCGGTCCACTCCGGAGTGGCGGCGGTGGTCATAGTCATGGCCATCATGAGGTGGATGTTCAACTGGCAGGACTACATCAGGCCTGAACATTTCGACTCGCTGGGTCGGCTGCTTATAGTCGTGGCTACAGCGTGGTTCTTCTTCTTCGTCATCGAGTTGATGTTCGGTCTGTACACACTGGAGGCTGACGAGATAGCCGCCAAAGACTTCATGATGGACCAGCCGCCATGGAACTGGTGGTTCCTTACGTTCGTGGGCACCACCTATTTCATTCCAGTGGGCATGTGGCTGTTCAAGCGGATCCGGCAGAACCCGGGGCTGATGATAGTCGCCTGTGTGTCGGTGAACATAGGGATGTGGCTGGAACGGTTCCTTATTATCGTACCTGGGCTGGCCCAGAAGCAGACACTGAACTTCACGTGGCACACCTACGCGCCCAGCCCTGTGGAAGTGGTGATAATCATCGGGACCTTCGCCCTGGTGTCTATGCTGATGCTGTTGTTTGCCAAGGTGTTCCCGTTGATCCCTATCTACGACATAAAAGAGGGAGAGATATTAAAGCAGGAGATCCAGATAGGACGGAGGACCGTTCCAGCGGTTATTAGAGAGGACTAAGGCGCCTCATTCGGACCTTCTTAGGAAGGTTCGGACTTGAGGGCCGGGAGGAAACAGAATGGCCAAAACTGGAGTGCTGGGCCTGTACAACGACGCTAACTACGCGGCGGAAGCGGGTGACAACCTGAAGGATGCCGGGATAAGCGACGCCGACTTCGACTTCCTGACTGGCGCCCCCTACCCGGAAGGCGCTTTCGGAGAAAAGGAGAACACCCACAAGCTCTACATATTCCCCTTCGTGGGGGCCTTGTGCGGCTTGACGGCTGGAATCATATTGACCTCCGCCACCCAGTTGGCGTACCCGCTGGTCACAGGCGGCAAGCCCATCTTGTCTCTTCCTCCGATGGCCATCGTCACCTACGAGGCGACGATGTTGGGGGCCATTCTGTTTACAGTCCTTGGGATCATATTTGAGTCCAGGCTGCCCAGAGTAAGCCTTGGCCTCTACGATGACCGCATAACGGACGGGTACATTGGAGTGCTCGTGAACTGCGAGTCGAACGAAGTCGACCAGGTTGAGCGCGCCCTGACCCAGGCCGGCGCTGTTGACATAAAACGAGGAGAGCCGTCCTAGTGGACCGTGGCCGCATAGCTTCGTTGGGGAAGGTCCCCTCGGGAATGGCTGCTGTATTGAGCAGGCGACCGAGGGCGCTGCTTCTAGCCGTGTTCGCGTTGCTGGCGCTTACCAGCGCCGCGTGCGCCAACGGCAGCTACCCGTTGGACTTCTTCTACGAGATGCACTACCACCAGTCCTTTGGATACAGCGAACCTCCCAGGCTGTCGCCTCCAGCGGGCGCCATACCCATAACCGGCTTAGAAGCGCCCGGCAGTGAGAACCCCATAGCTGGAGAGTCAATCCAGGAGGGGGCGGCGCTTTACGCGGTCAACTGCGTCATGTGCCACGGACCACTAGGCAAGGGCGATGGAGCTGTCCTGCAGACGATGATGCAGGACTATGGATATGTCCCATTGGAGACGCTGAGCATAGACTTGAGTTCGTCAGGCGCCGGTCACGCCCAGAGCATTTCGGACCGCGCGGTGTTCGACTGGATCAGCAACGGAGCTGTGGTGATGCCCCAGTTCTCCAAGCTGCTCAATGTCGAGGAACGTTGGATTCTCGTAAACTACGTAAAAGGTTGCCTGGGCCCTGAGGTCCGCTCAGATTGCCCGGCGCCCTAGTCTGACCAGCTCCCGGCATAGAGAAAACCAGGTCCCAGGAAGGCCCCGGTCGTGTTGAAGAAATACGGCTTCCCGCCCCAGCGTTTGATTAGCCCCTATGCACTGAGTGCGTTTGCGTGCGTTACGCTTGCTCTATCGTTTACGGCGGGCTGCGGCGCCTCCGCCGATGATCCCGGGACGTATTCTACGGAAGAGTTGGAGGCCGTGGCCTATTCCATAGACCGGAGCCTGATATGCCCGGTCTGTCCGGCGGAAACCATCGACCAGGCGCAGGTGCAACTGGCCAAACAGATGCGCGCCCTGGTAAGAGAAAAGCTGGCGGAAGGTTGGACAAGAGAACAGATTCTGGACTTGTTCGTTGAATCGTACGGAGAGCATGTGTTGGCGTCTCCTCCAAAGTCGGGATTCAATCTCCTGGTGTGGGTTGTGCCGCCCGTAGGAGCGGCAGGAGCGCTGGTGTTGCTGGCTTCCGTAGTGGTCGCCATGAGGCGCACCGGGGGCGGAGGACCGACGACGGCCGTTCGAGCATCCGAAGGGGAGCTTGAACCGTACTTAAGCATCGTGGACCAAGAGTTGGGACTGTCAACCGCTAACCCCTCCGACGCGAACCAAGACTCCGACGAGACGGATGGAGGAGCTTCCCGTGGCTGAGCTGGGCACGATATGTCTGGCGATAGGGCTGGCGTTGGCCGGATACTCGACGGTGGGTTCCGTCATAGGTCAGACAAAAGGCGTCACTGCCCTGGTGGACAGCGCCAGGTACGCAGGCTATCTGCTGGTCTTCGTGCTGGCCGTTGCCGTTGCCGTGCTGGTCGGGGCCTTTCTCGAACACGACTTCAGCATCAAATACGTAGCCGAGAACAGTAACCTGGCAATGGCCGAGGTGTACACCTGGGTCGCCTTCTATGCCGGCAACGAAGGGTCGCTGCTTTACATCGCCTTTGCCCTGGCTGTGATGTCCGCCATAGCAGTCAAGTTGGCGCCATCCATGTCCGATGGGACCGGCTCCGGCAGGACCGTGTCCTACGCCTTCAGTGTCATGATGCTGGTGGCTGCGTTCTTCCTGGCTGTGATGCTCTTCATGGCCAATCCCTTCGCCACGCTGGAGTTCACTCCATCCGACGGGCAGGGCATCAACCCGCTTCTAACCCACCCCGGCATGTTCATCCATCCTCCGGTGATGATGGCGGGGTTGATTGCTGTCACTATTCCTTTCGCATTCGCCATGGGGCATCTGTTGGCAGGAAAGACGGGCGACGACTGGGTGGACCCGGGCCGCACCTGGGGCATCGTGTCCTGGGCGTTTCTGGGATCAGGGCTTCTTCTGGGCGGATGGTGGGCTTACACCATCCTGGGATGGGGCGGTTACTGGGCTTGGGACCCGGTTGAGAACGCGGGTTTCATGCCCTTCATAGCCCTTACGGCCTTCATCCATTCCATCATGGTGCAAAAGCGTCGAGGCATGTTCCGCATGTGGAACATCGTGCTCATCAACATCGCATTCGCCCTGGCGCTCTACGGGATGTTCATGAACCGGGGAGGGTCTGTGCCGTCGGTGCATTCCTTCGGCGCGTCTTCCCTGGGATGGGTGTTCCTGATGTTCACCGGAATCGGAGTGTTGGCGCCCTTCACATTGTTCTTCTGGAGATACAACATTCTGAAGAGCGCCCGCAACCTGGAGTCCAGCCTCTCGCGTGAAGCGGCGTTCCTGTTCAACAACCTGCTGCTTCTGGGGATCGCCCTCGTTACTCTTTGGGGCGTGGTGTTCCCGCTGATTTCCGAACTTACCCAGGGCGAGACGGTGACGGTGGGTGAGCCTTTCTATAACCAGGTCAACGGCCCCTTGATGATGGGTCTCATATTCCTGATGGGAGTGGGTCCGATGCTGCCCTGGGGCAGGGCGTCATGGAGAACGCTGTCCAGGAGCTTGGTCGGCCCTCTGATCGCGGCGGCGGCAACGCTGCTGGTGGTGGGAGTTCTTGGGGTGACCAAACCCTTCGCTTTGGCCTCCTTCGGCATCTGTGCAATGGTGTTGGCGGGGATTCTGCTGGAATGGTTCAACGGCACGCGCGTCCGGGCGAGGCACGGCGAAAACTACGGGTTAGCGTTTGTAAAACTGATTTCGGCCAACCGGCCCAGGTACGGCGGATATATCGTCCACATCGCCATAGTGATGTTGGCCCTGGGCATCACCGGCTCCTCCTTCTATGAAGTCCAGAAGGATGTGATACTGGGGCCGGGGCAACAGGCCCAGGTCGGCGAGTACCGACTGGAGTATGTGGACACCCAGACGACGTTGCATCCCGATCGCACCCAGTGGGTATCCACGCTCAACGCGTATAAGGGAGACTCTTTCGTCGCCGTGATCAGGTCCGAAAGGTCCTTCTATCCAGGATTCAATATTGCGGCTACCAGAGCCGGAATCCGCTCCACACCGGTGGAGGACTTGTACGTAATTCCCAGCGAGACCTTGGACGATGACAGAGTGGGATTTCGCGTATTCGTGAATCCCCTGGTGTGGTGGATGTGGGTTGCCGGACCCGTTTTCGGACTGGGGACTGTAGTCGCGTTGTGGCCACAACGCAGGCCTTTCCCTGCGGCCATTCGGACGACTGCTCCGGCGGCCGCTGGGGGCGACTAGCAACACAGTGCGACTTGGAAGGACCATTGCTTTCGGCAGGCTTTCGAAACGTTCACGGAATCCGTCTTTCCCAAATGCTGGGGTGATAAAATCGCGAAGTGGCGCCATTTTTCTGACTGGCCGGGATTGACTTGGCAATAGCTATCGGAGTCCTTCTAGCTCTTCTTGCCATCGGAGTGGTCATATTTCCCTTTATCAGGTCCGGGCGCCGCGTCGGACTGTTTCAAGGCCACGACTCCGCTGAAGACAAGACTGAGGAAACGGCGCTTGACGAAATACGTGCGCTCCAGCTCGACTGGGAGCTGGGGCGAGTGGACGATGAGGAGTACCAGAGGCGGCTCAACGACTATAGGGTCCGTGCTGCCTTGCTGCTCCGGGAGCGTGACATGAAGCTGCAAGAGGTCGACGCCGAGTTGGAGGCTGAGATTCTTGCGGCCAGGGGAATCACGGATGACAGTGGAGCATCCTCGTACTGCCCAGTCGAGCCGTCAGGTGAGACTCCGCTAAGCCATGAGAACGACGGGCCGGCGTCCTAGGGTGGCCGTTGCGGTCGGTGGGTTGGCGCTTGCCGTGACGGCGCTGGTATTAGTCGGGACCGCCGCAGCACAGGAGTCGTCTGTCATATCGGGGAGGGCGATAAACGGCACCATCGGAACTGCCCCGCCCGATGGCTTGGCTGTCACTCTTCACGTCATCGCCGACACCGGGATAGTTAACGTCGCCAGGGCGACCACAGACGCTGACGGCCGATTCGAGTTCACCGACGTGGAGGTGCTTGAAGGCGCATCCTACGCCGTCGCCGCCCGGTATGGAGACATACTCTACAGCGTCAATTTGTCGCCTGACTTCTTTTTGGCCCCGGTGGAGATAATCGTATACGAACCCACGGGGATTATAGACGACATCGTGGTCGAGTCGGACGTGCTGCTGCTGAGAGGTGCGCAGGAGTCCAAGGACAGTGTCACCGCCATCGAGGTGATTACGCTTACAAACACGTCTGACCGTGCTTTCATACCCGACTTGTCCCAGCCTGCTATGATGCAGTTCCTCCGCTTTTCCAGGCCTCCTGAAGCCTTGGAGTTGGAGGTGGCGTCGGACATGCCCGGCGGCCAGGTGATTACGGTGGGGACGGGGTTTGCCATCTCGTCCCCGGTTACGCCCGGAGAGCACCGGGTGTCCTACAGCTACCGGATGCCCTATGATGGAGACTCGTTGGAGTTCAGCCATTCCTTTCCGATGGGAGCCCGTACATTCCGGCTTCTAGTGGAGGCAGGGACGGGAGAAGTCCTCGCGCCGCCGCTGGTGACGGCGACGTCCCCTGTGGACCTGGGAGGCCAAGAATACATGGCCTGGGAGGCGTCCAACCTGCCTCCTGCGGCCCGTTTCAACATCGGTCTGGAAGGACTCCCGCGGCCGTCTCTCGGCAGCCGCATCAAGGAAGGAATCACCGACGGGCCATACTTAACGGTTGCCCTTCCTGCCCTTGTCGGGGCTGTCATGCTTGCTCTGCTGGCATACGTAGTAATCTGGAAGCGACGGAGCGGTGCGCTGGCCGGAGTGAATGGCGAAGAAGCGCCGGAACAAGAACTGGACCGGACTGGGCTGGTGCGTGAAATTGCCGAGCTCGATGATCTATACGACGCGGGCGGAATCGACTTGGAAGAATATAACGCCAGGAGGGACGAGCTTAAGGCCCTGCTGATGCAGATGGAGTCCAGTAGAGGACCTGGAGCTACATGAGCCAGGAAGGGCTGCCTGCCGCTGGTGAAACGGGCTCCGACAACCGCAAGCGCAACCTGTTGATAGCGGTTGCGGCGGTCCCGGTTGCAGCCCTCTTTGCCGTGTTGGGGTGGGCGCTGGCAGAATCTGGAGGGACTCCCGGGGGCTTGGGAGTCGTCAGTGAGTTCGGAGCCGTGGCTGTCGAACGGAGGCTGGCACCGGACTTCCACAAGCAAAGCCTGGATGGCGCTGAAATCAGGCTCTCAGACCTGAGGGGTAAGGCCGTACTGCTGGACTTCTGGGCGTCATGGTGCCCCCCGTGCCGTGAAGAGGCTCCGGCGTTGGCCCAGGTCTATCAAGACTTGCAAGAAACGGACCTGGAATTCATCGGCGTCGCTTTGGACGAAGACATAGGCAGCGCGTTGGGACACATCCAGGAATTCGGCCTACAATATCCGAACGTGTGGGACTCGGAAGGCCTTCTTGCCATAAGCTATGGGGTGGCCAGGTTGCCGGTGAAGTTCTTCATCGACGCCGACGGCAGGGTGGTGGAACGTTGGGAAGGCCCCATAGACGAAGTTGAATTGCGGAACGCACTGGAAGGGCTGTCGCCGGTAGCAGGAGGGGGTGATACCTAATGACGGGCCCGAACACCGAGCCTTTAGCGGTAGGCATAGACCTGGGCGGAACGCTGCTGCGCATAGCGCTGGTGGAACGATCAGGCGAGGTGGTCTGGCGAAAACGGGTGCGTTCAGAGGGGCGTGAGTCCAAGGACAGCCTTCTGGCCCGCTTGGATGCCTTGCTGGAAGAAACGGTCGATGAGGCGGACCCGAGGCCCATCCAGGGCGTGGGTCTTGCCTTGGCCGGGCCAGTAGACCCTGACACCGGAGTCCTGTATGCCCCGCCCTATCTCCCCGTACTGGACGGGTTCTCGCTGAAATCCTACTGGGAAGCCAAGCATGCTCATGCCTGGCCTGTCTACGCGGGAAACGATGCCACCCTGGCAGCCCTCGGCGAGTATACGTACGGGGTGGGCGCCGGGGCCAGGGTGTTGGTCTACCTGACCATCAGCACAGGCATCGGCGCTGGAGTCGTAACCGACGGACAGCTCTTCAACGGCGCTCATGGCATGGCCGGGGAGTTGGGGCATATCTGTGTAGACCCACACGGGCCTCCCTGCGCATGCGGAAGCCAGGGCTGCCTCGGAGCGGTGGCGTCAGGGACGGGCATTGCGGAGAATGCAATCCGACGGCTCCGGCAAGGACAGCCTTCAATGTTGACCGATATGGCTGGCGGAGACCTGGAACGCGTAACATCGGAGACGGTGTTTCTGGCGGCGTCCCGGAACGACATGCTCGCTTCCGGGGTGGTCCAGGACGCGGCTTTGGCCTTGGGATGCGGGTTTGTGACGATTCTCCACTCCTTCAACCCTGACCGCATCGTTTTGGGCGGCGGCGTGTCCCAGGAATGGGAGCGGTTAAGGCCCATTGTGGAGAACTACGTGGACGCTCACGCGATGGACCACATCAAGAAGATGGGGTTCACTATAGAGGTCAGCACATTGGGAGACGACGCGGGCATTCTCGGAGCCGCCGCTCTGGTGTGGAGCTCCTCAGGCTCCTAAGCGGGAGCCGTTCCGCTTTGCCAAGAAGAAACAGGTTGTGATTCCGAACTCCGCCCTCGGAATGGCAATAGTAACGTGGGACCTTTGTATAGTCTCTCAAAATACCGCGCCCTTTTCTGGTAACGGCACGACTCCGTATCCGAAGATGATTTTCGCCTCAAAGTGAGCGGGAAATGAGGGCCAGAAGGCTGCAATCAGGCCCAGTATTGTCATTTACGACGGTTTGTTTATAATGACTCCCGGCGCCCTTGAGCCTCCATAACTTTTTCAGGAGGATTCAGCATGGTATGGGAACATAGAGACAAGTACTGTGTCGTTGGGGTCGGGGAGACCGAATACAGTAAGAACTCTGGACGGACCACGCGGGCTATGGCGGTGGAGGCCATCCAGCACGCTATGGACGATGCCGGTCTGAACGCCGACCAGGTCGACGGGATGCTCAGCTACCACGGCGGAGACTCCACCACCTCCACCACCATCATGTACGACCTGGGCATACGGCTCAACTTCTTCATGGACTGCTCCGGCGGAGGTTCCAGCACCGAGGCCCTCATCGGCATCGCTGTGGGAGCCATCGAAGCTGGAATGTGCGACACCGTGGCCATATTCAGATCGATGAACGGCTATTCGCAGGTCCGCATAGGAGGAACGGGAGTCCGCCAAGCCGCGCCCGTCTCCGGCGCTGACCTGGGCAAGCGCACCTACGGCCTCCAAAGCGCCGTCCAGAACTTCGCATACACCTTCACCCGCCACATGATGGAGTACGGCACCCGGAGCGAGCACCTGGCTGCCATTAAAGTGGCCCACAGCAATCACGCTTCCAACAACCCCAAGGCCATCATGCCCCAGAGGGTCACGGTGGACGACGTTCTCAACTCCCGGTGGATAATCCGCCCCTGCGCCCATCTGCTGGACTGCTGTCTGGAGACGGACAACGCCACGGCGTTGATCGTCACGTCGGCCGAACGGGCCAAGAACTTGAAGCAAAAGCCCATATACATCAGGGCGGTCCAGGGCAGGGGCACCAAGTGGGGCGGCGAGTCCCACTACCAGCGGAGCCCAATCACCCGTGTCGCGGGCTACTACATAGGTCCCCGCATCTTCGACCTCGCCGGAATCGAGCATGAGGACGTGGACGTGACGGGCTGCTACGACGCCTTCACCTTCACCACCCTGCTCCAGTTCGAGGACTACGGATGGTGCAAGAAGGGCGAGGGCAAGGACTATGTCACCAGCGGCATCATCAACCTGGGGGGCAAGCGGCCCAACAACACCAGCGGCGGCCACCTGTGCGAGGGGTACACCCACGGCATGAACATGGTCATCGAAAACGTCCGGCAGCTCCGCGGGCTTGCCGACGACTACTGCCCCAACTGGCAGAACGGCGAGCACACCTACGACTACTCTGAGAAGGGTTGCCGCCAGGTGAAGGACGCCGAAATATCCATGAATATGGGATGGGGCAGCCCGTTGATGGGTTCAGCCCTCATCATGAGGAGATAGCCATGCCTGCTTACGAGTACCGCAACCTTAGACTTAATATACCCGAGCAGGACACGGAGTATTTCGGGTATTTCGAGGCGGCCAGGGACCACAAGCTGGTGTGCAAGAAGTGCACGTCCTGCGGACTCATGCGGGGAGAGCCGAGCCACGGCTGCCCCTTCTGCCCGTCTTTCGAGTGGGAATGGCAGGAGGTCAGCGGCAAGGGCACCATCTATAGTTACCAGATAGTCGCTCACACGGTGATGACCGGGTTCAAGGATTTCGCGCCCTTTGCCATAGTTCTGGTGGAGCTGGACGAACAGCGCGGCCAACCCACGCCCGACGACGGGTTGAGAATCACTGCAAACCTGGTGGACGACAGCTTCAACGCCGAAAAGGAAGAGAACTGCGCTATCGGCAAGAGAGTGCAGATCGTCTACCAGGACGAACCTGAGGGTCTCACCATACCCCAGTGGAAGCTCTCCGACGAGCCGCCCGAAGGGGAAGTCTGGCGCCTCTAGTTCCTGCGTGAACGAGACCCGTTGAGCCTGGGCAGACCTCTTCCCCATCGAGGGGGAAGATTGAGATGGGGGCGGACAGGGCCTCAAAGATATTCAGGGGGTGGCGATATGGCACGGAAAGGCTCTGGGCTGCTGCTGGTAATGGCGGACGTGCCCGCAGACAAGGAAGAGGAGTTCAACCGCTGGTATAACGAAGAACACCTGGGCGACGTAACATCGGTGCCGGGAGTCCTGAACGGCGCGCGCTACGAAGCGGTGCAGGGCGGCCCCAAGTACCTGGCGATATATGAACTTGAGACGGCCAGCGTCTACGCCGAACGTGAGGAGTTCCGGAGGTTCGCCACCCATCCCAGCGAATGGTCGAAGAGGATGTCTCCCAGCGTCATCGGCTACAATTTCCGACGGTACGTGTACGACAGGATACATCCCGAGACTATGGATTCTGCCACGGCTGAAGCTGACCTAGCTCCCGCCATCCAGTTAGGCCGCATGAGCGTGCCGGACTCATTGGACGCTGAGTTCAACGACTGGTACAACAACATCTACATACCCTCGTATGAAGCGGTCCCCGGTGTTTTTCGGGGCCGCCGCTATGTTTCGGTACAGGGCGAGCCTCGTTACGGGACGGTCTACGAGTTCGAACACACGGAGGTCTCAAAGACGCCCGAGTGGCTCAAGGCCCGGGAGTCTAACCCCAGGTCGGAGGGAATCAGGTCCCAGATGACCCACGCTGACGGGTCGCCGGCCATATACAAGAAGATTTTTCAGCTTTAGTCGCACCGCGGTCATGGAGACCAAACCCAAGACGGAAGTGTGAAAATGGCCAACCGAAAAGGCTCCGGCATATTCATGATTGCGACGGACGTCTCCGGCGACAACGAGGACGAGTTCAACCGCTGGTACAACGAGGAACACCTGGCCGAGGTGACTGCTTTGCCGGGTATATTGAACAGCTCCAGGTATGAAGCGGTCAGTGGCGGCCCCAAGTACTTGGCCGTGTACGAGATGGAGACGCCGGAAGTCTGGAACAGCCCGGAGTTCGTCAAGCTGAGGGACAACCCCACCGAGTGGACCAAACGCATGTCTCCATTTGTAGTCGGGCACAATACAGTCCGTTACATCTACCGCATGATTCATCCCGCCAAGCTGCCAGGAGATGCGGCGTCGGACAACCTGGCGCCAGCCCTGCAGATAGGGCGGATGAGCGTTCCCGCCGAGCATGACGCTGGGTTCAACGACTGGTACAACAACATCTACATACCCGGGTATGAGGCCGTGCCGGGTTGCATCCGAGGGCGCCGGTTCGTTTCGGTGGAGGGAGACCCCAAGTACGGCACAATATATGAGTTGGAAGACACGGAAGTCTCCAAGACCGATGCGTGGCTCAAGGCGCGGGAGTCCAACCCCAGGTCTGCGGAGATGCGGGCCGTAATGACCCATGCCGACGGCTCACCGGCCGTCTACAAGAAGATATTCCAGCTTTAGCTGGACGCTTCTTCCCCGGACCTGCCTCCCCGTTTCCCAACCCGCTAGTTGACCACTGAATGGGCGTAAGGTCGAGCCGTATAAGGTTGTGCGTAATGGTGGGATAGTATTATAATCCGTTTGCTGATAATAGGAAGATGCGCCCTCTTCCTGCCGGGTTGTCCCCGGTCCGGCTCTCGCCTTTCACTATGGAAACACTGATTCGAATTACGGGCATGGCATGGCGCTACAAGAAGCGCCTGATCATAGCCTACATCGCTTTCTTTGGCTCCATCGCCGCCGCGATAAGCATCGTCTGGATAATTGGCCACGCGGTCGACCTGCTTGTCATCCGCGACGAGGACGAGATCCTTTCCCTCAGTGACGTAAGCCGCACCACCCTGATCATATGGGCTGGCATACTCATGGCGGTGGGACTATCCCGGGGCGCACTGGACGGGGCCCGCACCTATCTGGTGGACACTCTTGCGCAAAAGGTCTCCTACGACCTGCGCAACTCCTTCTACAACAAGCTCCAGCACATGAGCTTTGCCTTCCATGACAAGGAGCACACCGGCAGCCTGATGTCCAACGCCACGTCCGACGTGGAGGCGGTGCGCCGGTTCGTCATGATGGGTCTGGTCCGTTCCATCGAAGTGGGAGTGAGACTGATCGCCCTGGGATGCTGGCTGGTGTTCATAAGTTGGGAGCTCACCCTCATCTCCATGGCCTTCGCTCCCTTCGTTGCCTTCAGGTCGGGAATTGTGGGACGCAAGGGCAGGGAATACTGGACGCGCACCCAGGAAATCATGGGCGAGTCTGTCACCATTCTCCAGGAAAACCTGGCCGGAATGCACGTGGTCAAAGCTTTTGCCAGCGAGGACTATGAGAGCCGGAAGTACGACCGGAAAGTCGCTGAGCTAAGAGACCAGCACTACAAATCGGAGCGTCTCCAGGGCACTGAGAGCGCCTGGATGACGCTTTATTTCACTACAGTCCTGGGAGGGCTGTTCTGGTATGGCGGCCTGGAAATCATCAACGGCGACATCAGCGCCGGCGAATTCACCATGTTCATTCTGCTCCTCAACCAGATCAACGCCCCGATCCGGATGCTGCCCTTCATAGTCAACAGCTTTGCCAGGGCTGCATCATCAGGCAAGCGGTTGTTTGCCATTCTCGACGCCATCTCTCCCGTAGAGGAAAAACCTGACGCAAAGCAGGTGGGACGCACAGAAGGCAACGTCCGGTTCGAGAAAGTAAGCTTCTCTTACGCCCCCGACATACCGGCTCTCCAAGAGCTGGATTTCGATATTCCTACGGGGTCTGTGGTGGCCCTCCTGGGAGCTCCTGGAAGCGGCAAGAGCACTGTCGTGAACCTGCTGCCCCGATTCTACGACCCTACGGATGGGCAGGTCTTGATCGACGGCCAGGACATAAGAGACTTCACCCTGGAGTCCCTCAGGCGGAACGTGGGCATTGTCCAGCAGGATGTTTTCATATTCGGGGCCACCATCAGGGAAAACATTGGCTATGGGGTGGCCGGAGCCACGATGGACGACATTGTCAGGGTCTCCAAAGCGGCCCAGCTCCACGACCACATCGCAAGCTTGCCCGCTGGCTACGACACCTGGGTCGGTGAAAGAGGAGTGACCCTGTCGGGAGGCCAGAGGCAACGCTTGTCCATAGCCCGCACCATCCTCATAGACCCGCCGGTGCTGGTGTTGGACGACTCCACCTCCAGCGTGGACGTTGAGACTGAACGACAGATTCACCAGGCCATGAAAGAGGTGATGAAGGGCAGGACCACCTTTGTTATTGCCCACCGTTTGAGCACTGTGCGGGAAGCCGACATCATCATGGTGTTGGACAACGGCCGTGTGGCGGAACGGGGCAGCCATGACGAACTCATGGACAGGAACGGAATGTACAGGGAGATTTACGAGCTGCAGCTGAAGCCCCAAGAGGAAATCCTCATGGACGCGACTCTGGTCAGCTCAAACGGCGACGGCGCCAACGCCAGGCCCGCTCCGGCCGTCAGGGATGGGGGGGCAAGCTAATGCGTTTCGGCGCTGGAATGGGCGGCGGCATGATGATGGGAGGCGTAAGGGGCCTCCAGTCAGACGGCTTTCGAGCCGCCAACATGGACGGTCTGTCCGACGAAGGGATTACCGGCGCCGCCTACGACCACACAGTGGTCACCCGGTTGTTCCGTTATCTCCACGACAAAAAGCTCAACGTATCAATTGCGGTGGCGAGCGTTCTGGTGTACGTCGCGGCGAACGTCGCCCTGCCTTTTATGCTTTACCTGGGCATCGACCGGTTCGTGAATGACGGGGACGTCAACGGTGTTCACGCCATGGGCGGCATATTCATGGGCGTCATGGTCATCCACTTCCTGTCCAACTACATCCAGTTTTCCTTCATGCCCAGAGTGGGACAGGGAATTCTGTATGACCTCCGAAACCAGATGTTCAGGAACCTGCAACGGCTGTCTCCCGCCTTCTTCCACAGGACGGAGATAGGCAGGATCATGTCCCGGAACACCAGCGACCTGATTCAGATTCAGGAAGCCTTCGAGCTTTTCGTGCAGAGCTTGGCCGACATGCTCAGCTTAGCGGGAATCTGGGTCATCAT
>DAOUJI010000116.1:0-3550 GCA_034422875.1 Dehalococcoidia bacterium
GACCGGCCAGGTGCTGTTCCAGTGGGACGCGCCGGAGTGGTCCGGCGCCCAGGTGTACGCCTACGACTACGACCTGACCCGGCCCGACGGGAAGCGGGAGCAGGCCAGGCTCCAGGCCTACCCGCTGGTGCGCGCCAAGGGCGAGTACCAGGCGGGCCAGGAGGCCAGCATCAGCGTCAAGGCGGTCTACGAGCTGGCCGACGGCAGCGTGGTGTACAGCGAGGCGGCGACGCTGACCTGCACCGTGGCGGAGTAGCCGTCTGCATTGGGGTGCAGGTCCCTGGGTAAATTGAACCCAAAAGCGGGCGTCCGGCTGAGGTTGGACGCCCGCTTTTGGTTGCGCTAAACTTGGCGGAGTAGGTGGCAGGTGGCTATAGCGACACCTCCCAACGGAAAGTTCGCAGTACAGGCCCTTTAGGCCCACTTATTCGTAGCTTTGGGCAGTACGGTTGGAGTTATCAATCATGAACGAAGCAGAATTCGAATACGACGTTGGTTTATCATTCGCTGGTGAACAACGAGAATATGTTGAGGAAGTCGCAAGACACCTGAAGTCGCGCGGTATCCCAGTATTCTACGACGACTACGAAAGAGAAACCCTGTGGGGAAAGGACCTTTACGCTCATTTGAGCGAGATATACCAGCATATGTGCAGATATTGCATCATGTTCGTGTCTGCGGAGTACGCTGAAAAAGTTTGGACTAACCTAGAACGGCAAAATGCGCAGGCACGGGCCTTCAAAGAAAAGCAGGAGTATATACTACCGGCCCGATTTGATGACACAAAAATTCCTGGGTTACTCGACACAGTGGGTTACATTGACTTAAATCGAATTACACCTTCGCAGTTGAGCGAGTTAGTTGCGGGGAAATTAGGGAAAACGCAACGGCAGCGCTATCTACCTCCGACCCTTGACAGACTGTATGCACGCCTCGAAATTGAAGACAATGGGGAATTACAGCACGAAGCTAGATCGCACGCATGAGCTTTTTTTGAAGCTCTGTGTCGGATGACGCGCGAGGAACGGGATGCAGTTATAGGTTTGCTTTGGCACGGTTGCCAAAGCGATTTGCCCCATAACTTCCACATCGACACTGACCTACTGCGAAGGTGTACTGGAATGTCCATGACTCGGCTTAAACACCTTCTCGGAAAGGTCCAATCGCTCGGATTCCAATGCTCAGTGAAAAGAGGCCCTTCCCACGAGGCCAGAGTGCCAGGGATGGTATTGGGAGAAGCTGACTTCTTTTATTTGACATGGACTAATTTAAATAGTGAGGCACCCGAATTTCCAGAGCTAGAAGTTGCCTGTGAAATGATTGGGGGCGCAACAGAGAATTACTGCGAGGAGCATGGTAAGCCATTTCTTGAGAGGTTGGATTTCTCACAATTGTCTACTGCGACAGCTTCGGAGGAATCGGACGAGTCTGAAGACTGAAGACCGACAATAAAGGGGCAGCCGCTCCCCCCAACAAAGCATTTTATTCTCAGTGTCAGTTTTAGTGTAGCTGAGCTGCAACAACTTTTCTTGTTACCAAGTGATCTCCCACCGAAAAGTTCGCAATTCAGTCTTGTCAGGGCCACTTTTCCCACAGCTTCTGGTAAAATCAGATACAAAATGACGGCTTTTTCTCTCAGGTGCCACCAGATGAATGGTCGTCAAGCAGGTTTTTGACCACAGTCTTCGCGCTTACGGCAAGCGGTTTCTCAGCAGCCTGAAGGCTTCCAACCGGTACTCCGAAGGATACCTCGCCAGCCTGGAAACTACGGTGGCGATGGTTGCCCTGTACGCCGAGGAACAAGCATGGCCCGACGTACAGGAAATCACTACCGAGCACTTGGAGGAGTATCTCGCCTACCTCCAGGACCGGGTGCGGTGGTTCGGGGAACGGACCTACGCCGAGCCCAGGAAGCTCTCCAAGGGCCATATCAACGCCCAGTACCGCCGCCTGAACCGGTTTTTCAATTGGCTGGTGGAACGCGGGCTCAACGACCAAAATCCCATGCTCTCCATCAGCGCTCCCAAGCTTGAGGAGAAGACGGTTCCCGTGGTCACCGAAGGCCAGATGCGGGACCTGTTAACCCTCACTGAACCCTCCCTTGCCAGGACTCCCGCTCACCGTTTCCGCCTGGTCCGCGACAGAGCGCTCCTGTACGCGTTCTGGGACACGCCGGGGCGGCTCGCCGAGATAGCCAAGTTGCGGACTGATGATGTGGACCTTGCCGAAGGCACACTGCTGGTCATGGGGAAGGGCCGGAAAGAACGGAGGATGCCGATTGGCGACTCGGCCAGGTCCGTGCTATGGGACTACCTGCAGGAACGAGAAACCCTCATGCCCCACGCAAAGGCATTGTGGGTGTCCGAGCAGGGGGAACCCTTGTTGCCAAACGGCATATGCCAGATTCTGAAGCGCCTGGCCAAGCGGGCCAACATCGAGGACATGCATCCTCACAAGTTCTGGCATTCCTACGCCGTAAACGCCCTGCGGGCCGGAATGCCGGAGCAGGTCCTGAAGATAGTTGGCGGATGGAAGAAGATTCCCGAGACCTACTTCCGGACGCTGGGTGAGGAGGACGTCAGGGAGTTTCACCGGCAGGTGAGCCCGGGGGACCGGATGGGGGGACGGGGCCGCATGGACTACACGCTGTCGCCGGGGGTCGACGGCCTCTCGTTCGACGCTGGGGACCGCACCTTGTCGGGCACGCCCCTGGTCCCGGGCGGCACCGAGATGACCTACACCGTGACGGACGCCAACGACGTTAGCGACAGCCGGACCTTCACCATCACCGTAGTTAACGGCCCCACGGCCCCGTCGTCGGCGCTCGGTTCGCTGGAAGCAGCACAGGAGACCTCGTCCCCTGCCGGATTGAGCGCCTCGGCGACCTGGGACGCCGTGACGGGCGCGACCGGCTACGTGGTCCAGGTCATCGAGGCGGACGGGAGTTATCCGGACAAGCCGGTCAAATCCGCCCCCGACGGCGTCGTCCTGACGACCCTGACGGATGGCACATCGCATTGGGTCGTCATTTCCGCCATCAGCGCCGGCGACTACAAGGTGCGCGTGGCCGCCAGGAACGCGGACGGCGTGGGCCCCTGGTCGGCAGAGGTCAGCTTTACCGTGCGGATAGGAGGGGTGTAGCCGGGGACGGCCGCCTCGCTTCAGCCAGGATGAACTTGGGGGGAATCATGAAAACAATACACAGGCGCATCGGCATACCGGGAATGGTCATCATCGCCGCGCTGTTGGGCGTGGGCCTCGTCCTTTGGTCCGCGCCCTCCGTCCACGGCCAGTACCCCATCACGATGACCTCGGCGTTCGGCGGCGGCGACACGATACCCGACAAGACCTTCACCGCAGAGGAGGGGAGCCAAAGGGTGGCGGACAGGACCTACACCGCAGGCCACGAGATCTCCTACCTGGGTCTCAGCGACGCTGAGGTGGAAGCTCTCAGGCTGCCCAAGGCCACATCGGAATTCTGCTGCCCCGGCCCGTACACCTACACGGCCACCGGCCTGCCCGCAGGGCTCTACCTGACCCAGGACAGGCT
>DAOUJI010000117.1:0-23734 GCA_034422875.1 Dehalococcoidia bacterium
GCCCCATTTCTCGACCAGGGCCGCCAGCTCTATGCTTTCACGGAGAGCGTCTCCTCCCGTCCCTCCGGCCCGGACGGGGGACTGATCAACTACGGACAGCGTGAGTTTGCTTCCCATCAGGCCTCACCTGCCAGTGTCTTAGCCAGCGAGCGGACCATTCCTCTTTGCCCCGGGGTTTCCACTGCCTCAAGGCAATAGGTCTCTTTCACTCGCTTTACGGCCGCGTCTCCGTCAAGGCGTTCGACTTTAACCAACAGGGCCGCGAGGAAGGTCCCCGTCCGCCCATGTCCCCCAATGCACCCGACCTCGACGGTGTCGCCTCGCACCAACGCTTCATGAGCCTCGTCCACCAAGACCTCCAACAGTTCCAGTTCGAGTGTGCCCATGTCCTCCCACCAGACATAGCGAATTGCCCGGGCGTGACTGTCCTGGGTCTTCTGGACTCGGTGATCGCCCCTGGAAAAGGACGCAGCCTTGACGTCCCGAAGATGGCTCCATGCGTCGGGCGCCAGGTGGAACGCCAGGTCCTTCGGGACGTAGGCGCCCAGGCTGGTGAACCTGACGTCACGGCTGGACGAGGCGTAGACCGTGTACGCCCCTATCCTGAACGGAGTCTGGATATGAGGGGTGTGCTCGGAGGTCACTTTCGCTCCTTATGGATAGACGCCGGACGGTCGAGGCCTTCACGGTTGGTTGTGGAAGGCTGGGCACGCCTATAAACTGTCTGCTGGTACGGCCTGTACACGCTGTGGGCCGTATTCGCAATGAGTTAAACGCACGACCGAATTGGGAACGCCCACCTGGAGGTGATTGTATTTTGGGCTCAATTATGCGTCAAGACGGAGGAACGGCTCTGAGCATTGACCTACGTCGAGGCGGGCATTGGCTGGACTGAAAGAACGATTCGGCTCCGTCTACTACGGGTGGTGGGTGCTTACGGCGACCACCGTCCTGGGCATTGTATCCGGCGGCATATTCGCCCACGCCACCTCGATATACTTCCGTCCGATAAGGCAGGACCTCGGCCTCACCTACTCCCAGGCGTCCCTGATATTCACACTCTCCAGAGCAGAGGGCAGCATTGCAGGGCCTGTCGTGGGCAGGATGGTGGACAAATTCGGCGCACGTTCCATGATTGTGGGCGGTGGCATCATTGCATCCCTCGGTTTCATGATGCTCAAGTGGGTGGACACCTATTGGGTGTTCCTCGTGGTCTACCTGTTGGTGGTCTCCACCGGAAAGAGCGCGGGGCTTGGGCAGACTCTGATCAGCGCATCCAACCGCTGGTTTGTGCGCCGCCGGTCGCTTGCCATCACCATCACAGTCATAGGCTTCTCCGCGGGAGGTGCAGTGATTCTCCCGCTAATCACCGAAGGCGTCTCGAGCATAGGCTGGCGGGATGTGATGTTCTACGCCGGAATAGCCATGATTGTCTTGGTGATCCCTCTTGGGTTGGTGGTGCGCTCCTCACCTGAGAGCATGGGTATTGAGCCGGAAGGCGTCGAGCAGATGCGCAGGGAGCAGGCCCGCGGAGGAAAGGACGCTGACCGTAGGGAAGTTGACCCCGACTTCACGGTCCGGGAGGCCATGTCCACCCGCGCCTTCTGGATGCTGTTCCTGGGTTCGGTCCTCAGAATCACCGTTTGGGGCGCCATTTCCGTCCACGCCGTGGAAATGATGGTGGCCGAGGGCGTTTCCGCGGAAGCCGCCGGCTTTCTCGTGGCATTGATGTTTTTCCTGTCCATTCCCACCCGGTTGATATTCGGGACCGTTGGGATATGGATGCCCGTGCAACCCGTGCTGGGCGGCGCCATGGCCGCATCGGCGATGGCGATGGTCTCCCTGCTGGTGTTCGACGGTTGGCTTGCCGTGCTGTTGTTTGTAACGTTCATGGCCCTGGAACAGGGCGGTACGGTGGTGAACTGGGTGGCCCTGGGGAATTTCTTCGGCAGGACCAGCTTCGCCACTTTATTTGGAATTATGAGCGCCGTGTTCAACCTGGGGATGATAGCGTCAACCCAGTTCGCAGGATGGGTCGCTGACCGGAACGACGGCAACTATGATTTGGCGTTGCTGTCCTTCGTTCCCCTCTATGTTGTTGCCGCCTTAATGTACTTCGTTATGCGCAAACCTCGGGTCCCCGACAGGCCGCAGCCAAGCCCCGTTGCTTGACGGGAACTGGGGCGCCTTCTCGTTGTTGACGCCCAAGATGCGGTGATATAATCCCGACTCGTACTCGACCGTGACGGACATCGCAACGGGCCCAAGACTATTCGGAGAGGTGCTGGAGTGGCCGAACAGGCGCGACTGGAAATCGCGTAGGGGCGGAAACGTCTCTCGTGGGTTCGAATCCCACCCTCTCCGCCATCCCACGCCTGCAAAAACTCAATACAGACTTGGAATGCAGAAAACGCATGACATCTCCGTTTGACATTATCCGTTGCTAGAGCCATATACTAGAATCCAAATGACTGACGCAGACAATAATCAAGCAGACCTGAAGTATTGGGTCGCCTTTAGCCGGGTGTCGGGGCTGGGTTCCGTGCGTATGGGGCGGCTGGAGTCCCACTTCGGGACCCTGGAGAACGCCTGGAGCGCATCCAGAAGCGAACTACGGGCCGCTGGAATGGACTCCAAGACCGTGGACGCCGTCGCCGCGGGAAGGGTTGAAATCGACCCGGATGGTGAAATGGAGCGGATGGCAGAGGCGGGAATCTACGCCGTCACGTGGAACGACTCCAGATACCCTCCACGGCTCAAGGAGACCGGCGACCCGCCGCCTGTGCTGTTCCTCAGGGGCGAGATTCTGCCTCAAGACGAGAAGGCTGTGGCCGTGGTGGGTACACGCAAGGCCACGACCTACGGCAAGGACGCAGCCCAAAGCCTGACTGCGGAGCTGGCCAGGCAGGGCGTCACCATCATAAGCGGACTGGCGAGGGGCATCGATGCCGTGTCCCACAGGGCCGCCCTGGACGCTGGTGGAAGGACTGTAGCTGTATTTGGCTGCGGTCTGGACACTGTATACCCGCCGGAGCACAGGAAGCTGGCGGAGGACATAGCCCAGTCCGGGGCTCTTGCGAGCGAACATCCTCTGGGAGAAGGCCCCAAGGCTGGCCATTTCCCCCAACGCAACCGCATAATCAGCGGCATGAGCCTGGGTATACTGGTGGTTGAAGCGCCCTTACAAAGCGGCGCCCTGTGGACCGTCCGGCACGCGCTGGACCAGAACAGGGATGTCTTCTGCGTGCCGGGCAGTATATTCTCTCCGTCCAGCAAGGCCACCAACGCCTTGATACAGGAGGGAGCCAAGCTGGTGAGCGGCTGCGAGGACATCCTTGAGGAGTTGAACCTGAACGTGGTGTCGCACCAGTTGGAAATGAGGCAGGTGCTTCAGCCCGAGGACGGCACGGAAGCCGATCTCCTGAGGAATGTCGGGTACGAACCGGTCCACATAGACGAGATAAGGAGAATCGCCCAGTTGTCCATAGCCGAGGTAAGCAGCTCTCTGGCTATGATGGAGTTGAAGGGGCTGGTGCGGCAAGTAGGTTCAATGCACTATGTACGAGTAAGAGAGGCGATAGCACAACATGCCTCCTAAGACCAAATCGACCAAAACCCGGAAGTCCAACGGCGCGTCTTCAAATGGAGGCCGGTCCAATGGAGGCGGGAAGGGGTCCAACCTGGTAGTGGTGGAGTCCCCGGCCAAGGCCCGCACCATCGAGAGGATTCTGGGCAAGAGCTACGTGGTGAAAGCCTCCCAGGGCCACGTCCGTGACCTCCCCAAAGGCAAGTTGGGAGTGGACGTCAGCCAGGAGTTCGCGCCTTCATATTCGGTGATGCGGGACAAGCAGGCCACCGTAAAAGAACTAAAGGCGTTGGGAGCCAAGGCTTCCCGCATTTACCTGGCGACTGACCCGGACAGAGAGGGAGAAGCCATTTCGTGGCACCTTGTGGAAGCCGCTGACTGGCCCACCGACAGCGACCGCCTCCAGCGTGTGGTCTTCCACGAGATAACTCAGGAGGCTGTGAAAGAGGCTTTCGAACACCCCCGCGCCATCGACATGGAGCTGGTGAACGCCCAACAGGCCCGGAGGATATTGGACAGGCTGGTGGGATACCAGATAAGCCCACTGCTGTGGAAGAAAGTCCAGCGGGGCCTGTCGGCCGGACGGGTGCAGTCGGTTGCCTTGCGGCTGGTGGTGGACAGGGAGCGGGAAATCGAGGCCTTCGTCCCCAAAGAGTATTGGACCATAGATGCAAATCTCCAGAAGACGGAAAGGTCAAAATCGGAACGAGTCCAGTCTTTCCGGGCGGCCATACACTCACTCAAGGGCCGCAAGGGCAAACTGGAAATCCCCAACGAGGCATCCTCCAAAGCGATAGAAGGAGACCTGAGCGGGGCGGCCTACACAGTCGCTCAGGTTAAGAAGCGGGAGGTCAAACAGTCCCCGGCGCCCCCGTTCATCACGTCCACCCTCCAGCAGGAAGCATGGCGCAAGCTGCGCTTCTCAGCCAGGAGGACCATGTCGGCCGCGCAACAGCTGTACGAGGGGTTATCCATAGGCGCAGAGGGGTCTGTGGGCCTCATCACCTACATGCGCACCGACTCGACAAACGTGTCGGCGACGGCGGTCCAGGAAGCTCGGCAATACATCCGTGACAAGTACGGCAAAGAGTACGTTCCCCAGCAGCCCCGGGCTTTCAGGCGCAAGGCCAAAGGGGCCCAGGAAGCGCACGAGGCCATCAGGCCAACCTCCATAGCTCGCACACCGGAGAGCATTCGGGGGCATCTCACTTCCGATCAACGCAGGCTGTATGACCTGATATGGAAACGGATGCTGGCCAGCCAGATGGCCGATGCCCGGTCCGACTCCACCTCAGTGGACATAGACGCCCAATGCGAAACAGCGGACAAGACCTACGTATTCAGGGCCACAGGATCTGTCCTGACGTTCCCGGGTTTCAGGACGCTGTACCTTGAAAGCTCTGACGAAGCTGAAGATGAAGACGGCAAGGGGCCTCTGCCTCAGTTGGAGAAGGGACAGGGTCTGGACTGCCTGGGCATCGAGCCCAAACAACACTTCACACAGCCCCCGCCCAGGTACACAGAAGCCAGCCTCATCAAGTCCCTGGAAGAGCGGGGCATAGGTCGGCCCAGCACCTACGCGCCCATCATTTCCACCATTACGGACAGGCACTACGTGTTGAAGGACTCAGGACGTCTCAAGCCTACCGTGTTGGGCTGCACCGTGTCGGACCTGTTAATCCAGTTCTTCCCGGACATAATGGATGCGGGGTTCACCGCACGGATGGAGGAAGAGCTGGATGAGGTGGCGAGGGGAGAGCGCCAGTGGACGCCCATGCTCCAGGACTTCTACGTCCCCTTTGAGAAGTCCCTGAAAGAGGCGGACCAGGCCATGCCCCGGGTGCGGGTGGAAGAGGCCACCGACGAGGTCTGTGATAAGTGCGAGAGCCCCATGGTCATCAAGATGGGCAGGTTCGGCAAGTTCATGGCCTGCACCGGCTTCCCCAAGTGTCGGAACACCAAGCCCATACCCGCCGAGACCGGCTCTGAACCTGACCAAGCGTCCAGTCAGCGAGCGGCGCCTGCTGAGACCGAACCTACGGATGAGACATGCGAGAAGTGCGGGAGCCCCATGGTGATCCGCTCCGGCAGGTTCGGCAAGTTCATGGCATGCTCCGATTACCCGAAATGCCGCACCAGCCGGCCTCTGAAGATAGGTGTCCCCTGCCCCAAGTGCGGCAGCGACCTGGTGCAGCGTCGTTCCAGGGGCCGTGGCCGGACCTTCTACGGCTGCTCGGCGTACCCGGCCTGCGACTTCATCGTCAACCAGCAACCCCTTTCCGAACCGTGCCCCGAATGCCAGGGCCTCATGGTGGCGTCGGGCAAAAACGGCGTAAAGTGCACCGTCTGCTCATGGAAGGGCGACGTTCCAGAGGGTACTCTGGTAGGTGCGGGGACTTAGCCCTCTACCCGGGAATCCGAAACCACCCGGGTTCCATACTCCAGGGCCCCTCCCTCCCAGCGCCTATGCATGCATCCGTTCCATCCCAAGACGACGACACCATTCCCAGCCCCACCGTGCGCTCTGAGCCGCCCACTCGCGCTCACCCTGATCCGTCCACTCCGGCTCACCCTGAGCTTGTCGAAGGGCACTCCGTTCATGGTTCGACAGGCTCACCACGAACGGAGTCTGGACGGCCCAGCATCGCCGCGCTGGTCGAGAGTTTCCAGGAGCATCTCCGGGGACAGATGGGCCGTTCAGAAAACACCATCCGCATCTACTCGACCGACCTGCAGCCCTTTGTGGAATTCGTGGAAGCGCGAGGACTGGACCTCAAAGACTTTTCCCGCCGCTATCTCAGGAGCTACCTGGCATGGCTGTCCACGTCAGCCAGAGGAGACTCCAAGGGCTACGCCAGAATCAGCGTATCCCGGAAGATGGTGGCCCTCAGAGCGTTCTACCGCTACCTCACTCAGCAGGGAGTGGTCGAGAACAACCCGATACCCAAAGGACGCAGCTTCAACATAAAGGTGGAAAAGAAACTGCCTACGTTCCTCGGTAGAGATGAAACGGACAGACTTCTGGAGGCTGTGGACGTTTCCTCGCCGTCGGGCGTCCGCGACAGGACCATACTGGAGATGCTTTATTCCACTGGCATGAGGCTGTCGGAGATATCCAGCCTGGACCGCCAGGACGTGGACCTGTCGCAGGGCACGATACGAGTGACGGGCAAAGGCTCCAAGGAGCGAATTGTCTTGATGGGCGGGCCGGCTGTGGAGTGGTTGTCCCATTACCTCACCACAGCTCGGGGCCATCTTCTCGCGGGAGCTGAGCAGGGTAAGGGCGACGGGTCGGCCCTGCTGCTTAACCGCTACGGCGGCAGGCTTTCAGGACGGACAATCCAGAAGATGGTCTCCAAGTATGCGGCGCAGGCGGCCACCCGGCCCGGCGTGCACCCCCACACCCTCAGGCATTCTTTCGCCACACACCTGGTGGAGGGCGGCGCAGACTTGAGGATCGTTCAGGAGCTTATGGGACACTCCAGCCCCGCTACGACTCAGGTCTACACCCATGTGACCCAGCTTGAAGCAAGGGCCGAGTATATGACCACCCACCCAATGGCCCGCCGGAGAAGAGACGACGAAACGGGAGGGTCCGATGACCCAAATCGCGGTGATTAACGGCCCTAACCTGAACGCACTGGGACGCAGGGACGCTGCGGTCTACGGCGCCGTAACCCTGCCGGAAATCCAGGCCAGAATTACACAACGGGCCCAGGAACTGGGAGTGGACGTGGGGTTCTTCCAGTCCAACAGTGAGGGCGCCATAGTAGACCATATCCAGAACGCGGCTATAGACGGTATAATAATCAACCCGGGAGCCTTGACCCACTACGGCTACTCTCTCAGGGACGCTCTGGCAGATACGGGCCTGCCCATCGTAGAGGTCCACCTGAGCAACATCCACGCCAGGGAAGAGTGGAGGAGAAAGTCGGTGGTGGCGGAAGTGGCCACAGGTCAGATTTCCGGTTTCGGCTGGAGGGGATACATAGCAGCCCTGGAAACACTCTCGGAGATTTTGAAGGAAAACGGAGGCCTGTGAGGCCCTCAACCGGAGGTGTGGCGACATGCGACGACTGGACGCTCTACGGGAGAAACTGGACGAGAAGAGTCTCGACGCCATCATCATTTCGGTCCCGGAAAACCGTCGTTATCTGTCGGGATTCACCGGTTCCGCGGGATATCTGGTTGTCTCCCGTACGGACGCGGTCCTGGCCACCGACTTCCGCTACACCGAGCAGGCTGGCAGCCAGTCACCGGACTATCAGGTTGTACGCATGGGCGCCGACTGGAGTTGGCTGTTGGACTCCCTGAAGGAGCAAGGGTTCGAGAAGGTTGGGTTCGAAGGCCACCAGGTGCCCGTCGCGACATACCAGCAGATGACAAAGGCTCTGGAGGACATTCCCTCGTCCGACCGGCCGAGCCTGGTGTCCACCCAGGGAATCGTTGAAGGGATCCGATCCGTTAAAGAGTCCGAAGAAGTTTCACTGCTCCAAAAGGCCATCGACGTGGCCGACGGGGCCATGCAGGCCGTCGCTCCCTACATTCAGCCCGGGCAGACGGAGCGGGAGATAGCATGGAACCTGGAGAAAGCAATGCGCGACCTGGGCGCCGACTCCCCCAGCTTTGACACTATCGTGGCGTCCGGCCCCAACGGGGCCATGCCCCACCACAGGCCGTCGGACCGGGCCATTCAGGACGGCGACGCCATCGTGATAGACATGGGAGCCAAGGTGGACGGCTACTGCAGCGACCTGTCCCGCACGGTGTGCATTGGTGAGGCCGACGAGACTTTCCGGAAGATATACGACATCGTGCTTGGCGCTCAACTTACAGCTATCGCCACCGTTAAAGTCGGCATGTCCGGCGGTGACGCCGACGACCTGTCGCGCAACGTAATCGCCGAGGCCGGATACGGCGACAACTTCGGCCACAGTCTCGGTCACGGCGTGGGCCTTGTGATACACGAATACCCCAGGGTCAGCCCCAAGGCCGAGAATGTTCTGGAGCCCGGCATGGTGTTCACCGTAGAACCGGGAATATACCTATCGGGATGGGGCGGAGTCCGCATAGAGGACATCGTTGTCCTTGACGAGACGGGGGCCACCGTCCTCAGCAAGGCTCCAAAGTAGGCCCATCAAGCAAGGGACGGAAGACTCAGGAGTAGGAAATGAGCATAAACTTCGGGGATTTGCGGAAGGGGCTGGCCATCGAGGTGGATGGGCAGCCTTTTGAAGTTATGGACTACGAGCGGCACAAGATGCAGCAACGGGCGCCCGTCACCAAAATCAAGATGAGGAACATGAGGGACGGGAAGGTTATCGAGCGGACCTTCCAGGCATACACGACCGAGTTTTCAGTGGCGGAAGTCGAGGAACGCCCTGCCCAGTTCCTCTACACCGATGGACAGTTCTTCAATTTCATGGACACTGAAACCTACGACCAGTACCAGCTCACCAGCGACCAGTTGGGCGACGCCGTCCAGTACCTGAAAGAGGAGACGGTCATAGACCTCTTGTACTTCAAAGGCTCCTTGCTCAACCTGCGGCTTCCCACCTTCGTCGAATTAGAGGTTACCGAGTCTCCCCCCGGGCTAAAGGGAGACACGGCTCAGGGGGGCACCAAGCCAGCCACACTTGAAACGGGACTCTCTCTTCAAGTGCCGTTGTTCATTCAACCAGGTCAGAAAATCAAGGTGGACACCAGGACCGGCGACTACATTGAGCGCGCCTAGAGAAACGAGAGTCGCCCCGTCACAACCTGCAACGGCGCTCTATACAGTAAGCGAGGCAGTCCAGTGCATAAAGGAAGCCCTGGAGCGCGACCCACGCCTGGCTGATCTGTGGGTCACTGGCGAGGTCTCAAACTTCAGGAAAGCCGCCTCCGGCCACAACTACTTCACCCTCAAGGACGCTCAAGGTCAGCTCCAAAGCGTAGTATTCCGCTCAGGAAGAGGCGGGGACCTGCTGGCTGAGGGCATTCAAGTAAGCATCCACGGACGCATCTCCCTATACGAGGCTAGGGGAGCGGTCCAGCTCGTGGGCGACTTGGTGATGCCTGCTGGTGCTGGAGCTCTTGCCTTGGCCCTTGAAGAGCTTAGGCTCAAGCTGGAGCAACAGGGACTTTTCGACCCGTCCAGGAAACGGCCCCTGCCTCCCTATCCCAAAGTCATCGGGCTGGTCACCTCCCCTGCGGGAGCCGTTCTCCACGACATCTGCAACGTGCTGGGGCGCAGGTGGCCCCTGGCGGAGGCCCTTCTTGCTCCGACTGCAGTACAGGGAGAGTCAGCGGCGCCCGGCATCGTCTCGGGGTTGGAGTCTCTGAACCGCGACGGCCGGGCGGACCTCATTATCCTGGCCCGAGGAGGCGGTTCACTGGAGGAACTCTGGCCCTTCAACGAGGAAAGCGTCGCCCGCGCCATATACGCCAGCCGCATCCCCGTCATAAGCGCGATAGGCCATGAAACCGACTTTACGATAGCCGACGATGTGGCCGACCTCCGCGCTCCTACTCCGTCGGTCGCCGCCGAGTTGGCCGTCCCCGATGCCAGGGTCCTGGTGTCTATTGTGGAACAACGGGCTTACGGCATGACCAGGTCAGTCCTTGGAGCCGTGGCCCTAAGACAGCAGAACGTCGCGTCGCTGATACACCGCGTACACTCCAGAGAACCCGACACCCGGACATTGAGGGAGTCCCTGTCCAGGCTGGAAAGCAGGATTGACGAGGGCATCCGTGCCATGACTTCCGTTAGACGCGTCGGGGTGGACGGGCTGGAGAGACAGCTCCGCTCCCTCCGACCCCAGGCCGTGCTCGGAAGGGGATACGCCATCGTTCAACGGGACTCCGACGGCAAAGTCGTCTCCAAGACATCCGACGCCCGTACCGGCGACGGGTTGCAGGTCACCGTTTGCGACGGCCAGTTCCCAGCCACCGTCGGGAAGCAAGCCGCCAAACCCCGGTCGAAAAAACGCCCAGCCACAGCAGGAGCGCCCCTGTTCTAGCAGGCCCTGCATGGTCAACTCCGATTCAGGCGACGCCCAGCGGCAGCTCTCTTTCGAGGAGGTCTATCTCCGCCTGGAAAAGACGGTCGAGGCGTTGGAATCGGGCAACCTGACCCTAGACGAGGCCACCAACCTGTATGAAGAAGGCATGAAGCTGGCCCAGGTATGCAGCGACATGCTGAGCAAAGCCGAGTTGAAGGTGACTCAGCTGAAAGAGGACTACTCTGGTGTGAGGGGCGCAGACGAACCTCCGGAATGGCTTGATGACGAGCCGTTCCCTCCCCTGGAAGACGAAGATGCTTAAAGTAGACCTCCACATGCATACCCACAACTCTCCGGACTCGGGCGCCCCGATAAGTTCCATTGTGGACCGGTGCCTCCAGACCGGGCTGAACTGCATCGCCGTCACCGACCACAACACGATACAGGGCGGCCTGGAAGTGCGGGATGCGGCGCCCTTCCCGGTGATAGTCGGTGAGGAGGTCAAGAGCTCGGCGGGGGACATCATCGGTCTCTTCCTGAACGAGAACATACCCAAAGGACTGTCGCCCAGAGACACAGTGGACGCCATCAAGAGCCAGGGGGGCTTGGTGCTTGTGCCCCACCCTTTCGACAGGTTCCGTTCCTCGGCCATCGGCAAGGATGCCCTTCTAGAGATTCTGCCGTGGGTGGATGCCATAGAGACATTCAACGGCCACAATTTCCTGGCGCGAGACAATCGCAGCGCGGAGGTGTTCACCGCCGAGAAACAGGTCATTCCAGCCGCGTGCAGCGACTCCCACACGCCTTTGGAGTTGGGCCGGACCTACATGGAGATGGAAGAGTTTGACGGGACTCCAGAGGGGTTATTGGATGCACTCTCCAGAGCTAACCTGGTCAAGAGACGCTGCAACCAGGTGCATAGGCTGACTCCCATGGCGGTGAAAGCCCGGAGGGCTTTGGGGTTCAAGTAAGAGACAGGGTCAGGCCGACTGCTTCATCTGGATGGGGAGGGGAGCAGGGCGTCCGGAGGCATCCCGCAGGGTGGGCATCTCCAAACCGTGGATGGCCCCTTCGTCCACCTCACAAACTTCGACTCCCGTCATTGACGGGAGTTCGTACATCACATCCAGCAGAGTTTCTTCGATGATGGCCCTGAGTCCGCGCGCCCCTGTCTTTCGCAACAGGGCAGCCTGTGCGGCTGCCTGAAGGGCTTTGGGCGTAAAGACCAACTCCACGTTGTCCATGCTGAACAGCTGCTGATACTGCTTGACAAGAGCGTTCTTGGGTTCGGTGAGCACCTTTATCAACGCCGTTTGGTCCAACTCATCCAGGTAGGCGGACGCGGGGAGTCTCCCTACCAGTTCCGGTATCAATCCATATTCCAGCAAGTCCTCCGAGGCCAACGCCGACAGTGGATTGGAGCCGTTGGAGGCTGCGTCCACGCCGTTGTGGGTCGACTTTCCGTTGGACTTGAATCCCATGACGCCGTTGGCGGCCCGGGCCTGGCGCTGCTCCACGATCTTGGACAGCCCCTCAAAGGCGCCGCCGCAGATGAACAGGACATTGTCGGTCCTTATCTGGACGAACTCCTGGTAGGGGTGCTTTCGTCCGCCCTGGGGCGGCACGTTGGCCACGCAGCCTTCGATTATCTTCAGCAACTCCTGCTGGACGCCCTCACCGGACACGTCCCTGGTGATGGACCTGTTAGGCCCTTCTTTCCGGGCCACCTTGTCAATCTCGTCTATGTAGATGATTCCCTGCTGGGCTCGCGGGATGTCCCAGTCGGCGGACTGTATCAACCTGAGCAGGATGTTTTCCACGTCCTCGCCCACGTAACCCGATTCGGTCAGGGAAGTGGCGTCGGCGATGGCGAAGGGTACATCGAGGATGCGGGCCAGGGTTTGGGCGAGGAGGCTCTTGCCGGATCCCGTGGGCCCCATGAGTAGTATGTTGGTCTTCTGGAGCTCCACGTCCGATGAAGGGTCTTCCCAGACGCGCTTGTAGTGGTTGTAGACGGCAACGCTCAGGACCTTCTTCGCGCGTTCCTGGCCGACGACGTAGGCGTCGAGGGATTCGTTCAGTTCACGGGGGACGGGGAGCTTGCGCTCTTGGGGTTCCTGATTGGGGGTGGGTTCCAGGTCCTCGTCGATGACCTGCTTGCAGGCGCGGATGCACTCGTAACAGATGTACGCTCGTCCGAGCCCGGCCACCAGGCGATTGGCCTCGGACTCGCCCTTCCTACAGAAGGAGCAGTTGTAGCTCCTTGGGCCGCCCCTGCTGCCGGCCATAGAATCTCCGAACTACTTGGTTTCGCCCTCGTCGGAACCCGTGCCGTTGGCCTCTACCGAGCTGCCCAGCACCTCGTCGACAATGCCGTATTCCAGGGCCTGGTCGGCGGGGAGATAGTAGTCTCTGTCCGTGTCTCTGGCCACTTTCTCATATGACTGGCCCGTATGCTTGGACAGGATCACCCTGATCTTGTCCTGCATACGGATAATCTCCCGGGCGGCGATTTCTATGTCCGCCGCCTGACCTGAAGCCCCGCCCATGGGTTGGTGCATGTGTACGGTGGCATTGGGGAGGGCGAAGCGCTTTCCTGGGTGCCCTCCGCTCAAAAGCACAGTGGCCATGCTGGCAGCCATGCCGACGCATATCGTGGACACGTCAGGCTTGATGAGCTGCATAGTGTCGTATATGGCCAGCCCGGAACTTATCACTCCGCCAGGGCTGTTGATGTAGAGGTTGATGTCCCGGTCCGGGTCTTCCCGCTCCAGGAACAGCAACTGGGCTACTATCAGGTTGGAGACATGGTCCTGGATGGGCGTCCCAAGGAACACGATCCGTTCTTTGAGGAGCAGAGAATAGATGTCGAACGCTCTCTCACCTCGAGGGCCGGTTTCTATGACCATCGGGACGATGTCCGACGGCGGAGTGAACATGGGGTGTCCCATGTTCGGGCTGAAGTTATTCGGGTCGGTTGTCACTGGCGCCTTCTCCTTCCTGGTCTTCGGTTCCGGCCTCGTCAGTCTCTTCGGCTGACTGGCTTGGTGCTTCATCCGGGGCTTCATCAGTTGCGGATTGAGCTTCTTGAGGCGGGTCATCGCTCTGGACGATCTCGCTCAGCCGTTCCATGACCTTGCGCGACAATATTGCGCTGGCTACGGATACACGGAAGTTGCTGTCGACCAAAGCTTGCCGGAGAGCCTCGGGCGACTCGGACTGTCCTCCCGTGATGGAATCGACTTCAGCGTCGACGTCTGAGTCATCAACGGACAGGCCTTCCTCTTTCGCCAACTGCCTCAGGACAAGGAACCTGGTCACCCGTTCCTCAGCCGAGGGCCGCAGCTCTTCCCTTAACTCGTCTTCGGTCTTGGACGCCGAACGAAGGTAGTCGTCCATGCTGAGGCTCCGACTTCGGAGCGCTTCGGCCCTGGTTTCCAGCATTTGGTCAATTTCCCGGTCCGTCGTGATGCCGGACATCTCTATGTTGGCGCCCTCGATGACCTTTTGCAGGGTCGTCTCCTGGAAAGACCTCTGAGAGACCATCTCGGCCTGTGCCGTCAGGTTGTCGAATATGTTCTGCTTGAGAGCTTCGACGGTCTCGAAACCATCTCCCACACCCTTGGCAAACTCGTCGTCGACCTCCGGCAGGGCCTTCTCTTTGATTTCGTGGATTGTAACCTTGAAGCGGCACTCCTTGCCCTGGATGGACTCGTCTGGATAGTCCTCCGGTATGGGAAGGGTGAACTCCTTCTCCTGTCCCTTGGAGGTGCCCTCCAGGTGGACGGAGAAGCCAGTGAATGGCATGGGGTTGTCCTGCTGCGGGATGAATTCGACTTCCTTGTCCTCGGCCACTTGCTGTCCGTCAATGAAGCCGTCCACGTCCAGCGTAATGAGGTCCCCGAATTGGACCGGCCTCTCCACAGGCTCCCATGGGGCCGCGTTACGGCGCAACTCCTCCACCATCTCGGAAACCTGATCGTCTGTGACTTCCACCGGTTCGGGCTTTATTCGCAAGGACCGGAAGTCGCCCAGGTCTACGATGGGTTCGAGGCATACAGTGGCTTTGAAGGAGGGCGGGTTGACCTCGATCACTTCAACGTTCGGCTCACCGAAAACGTCCAGTTCCTCGGATTCGATGGCCTTTTCGATGGACTGTTGGGCGATGTAGTCCAGGCTGTCCCGGATCATGGCCTCTTTGCCCAGGTAGTTCTCAACGAGTGTGCGGGGGGCTTTGCCCTTCCGGAAACCCGGAACCTGGACGCGGTTGACCATCCGCCGGTAGGACCTGTCCAGATAGGCTTCCAAGTCATCTGAGTCTAGCTCGATGTTGAGAACTACTTCTCTGGACGCGGCCTCTTCTTTGGTGACCTTCAAGCCTTCTTCCTTTGAACGGCGGACGGAATCCGGGGGATTTTAGCGTCCTTCCGATTATATCACCTCGACTATATTGTGAAAAGTTCTACAAGCGTCCTGGCGCCAGACATCCGATTAGAGGCCCTAATTTGTGGCACAATAGAACGCAACTTATTCTTGAGGATTCATCCGCAGAGGAGGAGGCAGCAAATGGCAGACAGGGAAATGACCGCCGAAGAGATGGACGCTTTTCTGAGTGAACCTCAACTCGCCCATATCGCCACCGTCAGGAGGAACGGCGCGCCTCACCTGGCGCCGCTATGGTACGAATACGTTGACGGCAAGGTCTGGATTATCACGGACGACGCCTCGGTAAAGATGCGCAACATCCGTCATGATCCCCGGGTTGTGGTCTCGGTGGCGTCCAACGAGGAACCCTACTGCTACGTGCTGGTGGAAGGACTGGCAGAGGTCGCCAGCAGGGGAGTCTACGAGCGCATTCGGTCGATATGCGTCCGCTACTGGGGTGAGGAGCGGGGCGGAACGTTCGCTGAGGAGATAGGCGAAGCCGGAGGCACCATCGTCCTGGAAATCAGCCCTACCCGGACCATCACCTGGATACACGGACGCGACTCCTAGGGTCTGGTCAGGGCGCCGGAGGCAGGACGTCCTTGATCCAGGGGGTCAGGTCTTCCAGAACTTCCTGGCTGATTTCGTGGGCCATTTGGTACTCTTTGTAGAGGGGCGAGTAGCCGTTGGCCTCCAGGAAATTCTTGGCCTCGTGAGCGCGTTCCAATGTCACCACCGGGTCATTGAGCCCGTGGGCGATGAAGATGGGTTGGTCCCTTCTTTCAGGCAGCCGGTCCTTGATTACATCCCACTCGGCCAGGCCGCCGCTTAACGCACCAAGCCCTGCGAAAGTGTCCGGGCGAGGCAAGCCCATGCGGTAGGTCATTCCTCCGCCCTGCGAGAATCCCATTAGCAACGCCTTGCCTGGACTGATGTTGTACTGTTCGAACACCTCGTCGAAAAAAATTTCCAGCTTGCCGGCAGACTGCACAGATTCCTGCTCCGAGTTGGGGTCTCTTGGAGTGGACCACCCGAAGCCTGTGGCGCCCGGGCCTAGCTGAAAGGGAATGGGCGCATTGGGGCAGGCATAGATGTACCCGGCCCTGCTTATGACCGGAGCCAGGCCGACCAGGTCCCTCATGTTGGCCCCAAAGCCGTGGAGCATGATGATCATAGGATAGTCTTTGTCAGGGTCGTAGCGGTCAGGTTCTATTGCGACGTAGAGCAGGCTTTCCCCTTCGAACTGTTTGAGTTCCATTTAGACATCGTCCTTTCAGAGGTTCCTCGACAAGACTGGGCAAATCCGGGCTATATGGCCAGCCCTCCGTCAATGCCCAACGCCTGGCCCGTAATGTACCCTGCCCCTTCAGACGCCAGGAAGCACACTGCTTCCGCAACGGCTTCAGGGGTCCCGAATTGGTTCATGGGGATTCGTGAGAGGATGGCCTTCTGGACCTCTTCCGACAGCCGGTCCACCATGTCTGTGGTGATGTATCCGGGGGCCAGTGCGTTGACGGTGATGTTCCTGGAGGCCACCTCCCGGGCTACCGCCTTGGTGAACCCTATCATGCCCGCTTTGGAAGCGGCATAGTTGGCCTGGCCGGCGTTGCCGGAGACTCCCACCACCGACGAGATGTTCACAATGCGCCCGTAACGCTTTCGGACCATGTGAGGCAGGACTGTACGAGTGCACAGGAAGGCGCTGCGCAGGTTGACGTTGATGACCTGGTCCCAGTCTTCCGCCGTCATCCTCAGAAGCAGCTTGTCCCTGGTGATTCCGGCGTTGTTCACCAGGATGTCCACACCGCTCCACTGTTCGATTGTCCTGGCCACCAACGCTTCCACTTCGTCCTGGACGGAGACATCGGCGCCAATAGCCAAGGCCTCCCCTCCAGCTTCTTCGATGGCAGCGACAACTCGCGCGGCCCTGTCCGCTCCGGTGTGGTAGTTCACCGCCACCTTCGCTCCTTGCCTCGCCAGAGCCAGGGCGATAACTTCGCCTATGCCCCGGGAAGCTCCTGTGACTAGGGCTACGCGCTGCTCAAGACTCATTCAACCTCACCGCCTAGCGCTAACGGCGACAGACGCCGGTGGCCGGGCGTTCTTCACGGCTGGCTCCCGGCGTCAGCGTCTCCAACTGGCCCCTGAAGCTCTCGACCAGGTCAAGCTCGACAAGCCTGCGGGCTGTGTCGATGGCGCCGGCGACGCCGTCGGCCTTGGAGGAGCCGTGACCTACTACGACAGCGCCGTCCACTCCGAACAGAGGCCCGCCCATCTTCCTGGGCAAGTTGTTGGCCTCCCATACGTTGTATACGAGACTGTCCAACTGGTCGTTCGGGAGCTTGTCTCGTAGTACTTGCTTGAGGTATTGGGATATGGTCGCTCCCAGACCCTCTGTGAACTTAAGCAGTATGTTGCCGACGAAGCCGTCGCACACGATGACATCGGCCTTGCCGGTGAAGAAGTCCATGCCCTCCACGTTGCCCACGAAATTCAGGGCGCTGTCCTTGAAAAGTTGGTAGGCTTCCTGGACCTGACGGTTGCCTTTCGCCTCTTCGGAACCAACGCTGAGCAGTCCCACACGTGGGTTCTCGATGCCCAGAAAGCCGGAAGCGAACACGCTTCCCATTGCGGCGAAGCTCAAAAGCAACGGAGTCCGGCAGTCCACGCTGCTTCCCATGTCTATGAGCACGGTTTTCGGAGCCAGCCCCAGGAAGGGACCTCCTATACAGGGCCGCTCGAGACCGGGCAGCATTCCCAACACCAGCGCGCCCGAGGCCATCGTGGCCCCTGTAGACCCCATGGACACGACCGCGTCCGCCGCGCCGCCCTTGACCATCTTGGTGGCCACGACCACCGAGGCGTCGGGTTTGCTGCGGAGGGCCTGCAGAGGGTGCTCGTCGTCTCCGATGCGGCCCACAGCGGGAACGACAGTGATGCCTGAATCCTGAGCGTCGCTCACCCCGCAGGCGGCCAGCTCCTTATCGATGGCGTCTTTGTCGCCCACCAGTGCTATGTGGACCGGTTGAGTTCGGGCGGCCTCGACCGCGCCCTTAACTGTCTCCGCCGGTGCATGGTCTCCCCCCATCGCATCCACGGCCACACGTACGGTTGTGTCGGTGGAGCCGTCGCTCATCGTTTCATTCCTTCCAGGCTGCTAGAAAAGGCTAAGCTATAGAAATCCGGTTGGCTGCAGCGTCGCAGGTGCAAACCCGTAACCTCAGGCTGTTTGTCTCTCTATGTTTAACGGTGGCATTTTAGGGCAAAACACACTGTTTGTCGTTAGTGTGCCCCGCTTCTAACCGAAACGCTGGCGGTCCCGGATATGATTTCCTCGTTGCGTTGGTTGTTCAGTCCTACGGCGCACTCCACGCTCGTGTCCGGCTCCTCGCCGCTGACCTTGGAGACTCTGCCCCAGGACGTCAGGGAGTCTCCGGGATAAGCGGCCCCCTTGAATCTGACTCTAAGCCGCCCGGACTTCAGCCAGTCCTCTCCGAAGGCGCCTGTCAGCATCTCGGACAGGAGGGCCAGGGTCAACATGCCGTGGGAAATAATCCCGCCGAACTGGGTGGACGCCGCAAACTCCGGGTCCAGATGAAGGGGGTTAAGGTCTCCGGAAGCCGCGGCATAGTCGGCGATGCGCTGCAGGGAGATTGTGCACTGGACCTCCGGCAGTGACTGGTCGGGTTCCCACTTAGCCATTCCCTGACTCGTCCCCCTCAACTAAAGGGACGAGGACGGTGGTCTTGCCCCTAATAAGCTCACGTTCTCCGTCGCCGGTCACGGTGAAATCTACGGTAATGAACCGCCACTCACCGCGCTGCATAGGCCGTGACAATTTGGCTGTGCAGGCAACCGTTTCTCCGAGGACCGCAGGCTCAAGGCAGCTTATCTCCTGGGAAGCATGAATAGTCCCTCCGGGTAGAGCCAGCACATCCAGCATCCGACCGAGAGCTTGGGCAGCGAGGGCTAGAGGCGGGGCGGCGTTGAGGTCTCTGTAGATGGGCAACTCATCCCCGACAGCTCGCAGGTAAGCCTGCCGGGACTCGGCGTCCAAGGTCCACTCGCCCAGGCTGAATTCCTCTCCAGGCTCGGGCAATCGTTCCTGACCCATAGCCGTGGGATTATAGCACAGCGGTTACGCCTACTGGCCCTCTTTGACGAAGTCAGCGATCCGCTCGGCCATCATCATAGTGGTGACGTTGGTGTTGGCCCGGATGCAGTCGGGCATGATGGAAGCGTCCACCACTCTGAGATTCTCCATGCCATGGACCTTGCCGTACTGGTCCACCACCGCCATCGGGTCCGAGGCCGGGCCCATCTTGCAGGTGCATGAGATGTGGTGCGACGTGCCCACTTCCCGCAGCATCCACTCGTCCAGGGCGTCGTCGGAGGCAAGCTGCTCGTCGGTGGGTTCCGTTCTCTCCAACACCAGCTTCTGGAACTCCTCGTGCTCCCCCAAGCGGGCGCACAGCCGAACCATTTCCCGCATCCTCTCCCTGTCCCACGGGTCGCTCAGCAGTCTGTAGTCCAGGAATGGTTGGACCGAGGGGTCCGCTGAACTCAGCCGCAATTCGCCCGCCGAGGCCGCCAATTGCAGCCCGGCTATCATCCTGATGCCCATGGAGGTCATCCTGTCCCCGCCTCTTTCGGGACGGTCTGGGGCGAAGGAGTTCATGGAGACCTTCATGTCGTTCCTGAAGTTCGACCCAGACGCCGTGTATCGCAGTCCCACCTGGTTCCGGGGAGCGAAGGGGTCCATCGGGACCTCAGGCCTCGCCCTCCACGTGATGTAGACGTTGGGATGGTCACGCAGGTTTTGTCCCACCCCCGGCAGGTCACGGACAACGGATATGCCGTGGCTCTGGATGTGGTCGGCAGGCCCGACTCCCGAAAGCATGAGGATGTGGGGCGAACCCACAGGGCCGGCGCTGAGTATGATATTGTCGGCCTCGGCGGTGAACTTCTCGCCGCCGCTTTCCACGTCGACTCCCACCGCCCTGTTGCCATCGAATACGAGTCGGTGGACAAGGCAGTTGGGCCGGATGGTCAGGTTCATCCGGTGCCGCGCCATGTCCAGGTAGCCCAGCGCCGTGCTGATGCGGATGCCGTTGGGGTTATTGAAGGGATAGGGGCTCACTCCCCACGAATCGGGATGGTTCATGTCGGGCATGTCCGGGTATCCCGCGTCGATGCAGGCGCGGTGGAAGGCTGTCTGGGGCGCCAGCCAGTCCTCCTGCTTGAAGCGTCGGCAAACTATGGGGCCTTCGGTGCCGTGGAAGTCGTCCCGGAAGTCGGTGTCCGTCTCCAGTTTGCGGAAGTAGGGCAACACGTTCTGGAAGCCCCATTCTTCGTTCCCCCATGAGGCCCACATGTCGTAGTCCTCGGGGACGCCCCTGAGGAAGACCTGTCCGTTGATGGCGCTGGAGCCGCCGGTCACCTTTCCCCGGGGCACCAGCATGTCTGGATTCAGTTCCGACGCCTTGCCCTTGAGCTGCCAGTTGTGGTCGCTGGTGGTGATGTCGATGCCGGTGGCGTAGCCGAACTTCACCTCCTCCGGGAGATGCTCGAATTCGGGATAGTCAGGCCCGGCTTCCAGAAGAAGGACCGAACGGTCTCTGCCCTCGGTGAGTCTCGTGGCAAGGATTGACCCTGCCGAACCGGCGCCAATGACAATGAAGTCGTATTTCATCTTCTCTCCTCTAGAGTCGTCTGATGGCAGTCTGCCGCGATGCCCTGAGCGGACGCTCCCAAGCCGCCGTTAACACTCCGTTAATAATCGGTTAAGGATACCTTAAACAACCGAGCCTAGTCTGGCAACTGTCTTGAGCTTGCTGCCGAACCCTTGCGCCGACGCTATTGGGAGGTCCCTCTCGATCTATGGACAACACTGCGACAGATAGAAGCGTAGTCGGGATGACTCCTGCGGCAATAGCGCACGCCCGCCTGCGCAGGCGAAAGGCCATCGAGGGAAAGGTGGTGCAAGTCCTTTTCTTCAGCTGTGCCTTGGTCTCGGTCCTCACCACACTCGGCATTTTCATAGGCTTGGCGGTCCAGGCAGTCCCCGTCTTCCAGGACGTCAATCCGATAGATTTTCTCTTCGGAACGACGTGGCAGCCCATCATCAAAGACGTGGACGGAAACAACCACTTCGGCGTGCTTCCTCTGGTTTCCGGGACGTTCCTCGTAGCGGCCATTTCCGCGCTGGTAGCCATACCCGCGGGAGTGGGAGTGGCTATATTCCTGTCGGAATATGCTCCCGACAAAATGAGGCGGGTGATCAAGCCCGCCCTGGAAGTCCTGGCGGGAATTCCCACGGTGGTTTACGGCTACTTCGCCCTGACCTTCATCACTCCGCAGCTTCAGCACATAATCCCCGACCTGCGCATCTTCAACGCCCTCAGCGCCGGGCTGATTATGGGACTGATGATTCTTCCCATGGTTTCCTCTCTGACCGAAGACGCGATGCTTGCCGTGCCCCGCTCTTTGAAAGAGGCTGCATACGCCCTGGGCGCCACCAAGCTGGAAGTCGCGACGCGTGTGGTGGTCCCTGCGGCCCTGTCGGGGATCGTCACGGCATTCATAGTCGGCATCTCTCGGGCGATAGGCGAGACGATGCTGGTGACCATAGCGGCAGGAGCCACGCCGAACCTCACCCTGAACCCCACCGAAAGCATCCAGACCATGACGGCCTACATAGCTCAGATCGGTCTTGGAGAAGCGGCTCACGGGAGCATTGAGTTTAACGCCATATTTGCCGTCGGACTGTTGCTGTTCATACTCACGTTGGGCCTGAACATCGTAGGCAATCTCGTCGTTGACCGGTGGAGAGAAAAGTACTAGTGGAAGACCAACCCACACATTCCCAGAATATGGCCCAAAGGAAAATCGTCGGGGCGATTGCCTACGTGATTTTCCTGACAGCCGTAATAATCGGCGTGGGCGGTTTGATCGTGCTGCTGGTGCAGGTCTTCATCGAGGGAGTCCCCTGGCTCAGTTGGGACTTTCTGACCAACTATCCCTCCAGGAAAGCCGAGTTGGCCGGAATTCGAGCGGCCATATTGGGCACCATATGGCTAATGGTCTTCGTGGGAATATTCACGATACCTGTCGGGGTGGGAGCCGCAATATATCTCGAAGAATACGCCCCCAAGAACCGGCTGACGCGGCTTATAGAAATCAACATAGGCAACCTCGCAGGGGTCCCATCGGTGGTGTATGGCCTGTTGGGTCTGGCCCTGTTCGTTCAGTGGCTCAGCATGGGTCGGAGCATTTTGTCGGCAGCGTTGACCCTGGCCCTTCTGGTCCTCCCCATCGTCATATTGGCGTCCAGGGAGGCCATCCGCTCCGTCCCCTCAAGCCATCGGCAGGCAGCCTTCGCGTTGGGAGCGACCCAGTGGGACGTGGTCAGGTCCGTCGTGCTTCCATCGGCCGTCCCAGGCATACTCACCGGCACAATTCTCGCCATGTCCCGCGCGATAGGCGAAGCCGCGCCGGTGATATTCATCAGCGCCCTGGTGTATCTGACCTTTGACCCATCGTCGCCCCTTGACCGCTTTACGGTTCTGCCCATCCAGATATTCGCCTGGGTCAACGAGCCCAGGGAAGAGTACAAGGGGCTTGCCGCCGGCGCGATCATAGTTCTATTGGCCATCCTGTTGGGCATGAACGCCATAGCCATTTTCGTCCGCAACAAGTACCAACGACGGGCAGAGGACTAGGCTGCCCTTCAGCCCGGTGGATACACAGACTGCAGGTCCCAGCGACAGGACCGCCCAATGCTAATCCGAAACCGCTTGGACCTCTTTAGACGGTGTGCGGCTGAGTTCACTGGGACTTTTGGCCTGGTGTTCGCCGGCACCGGCGCCATCATGGTGGACCAGATATCCGGCGGAGTGGTCACCAACCTCGGCATCGGTCTCACCTTCGGTCTTGTTGTGGCCGCGATGATTTATTCCCTGGGCCATGTCTCCGGCGCCCACATCAACCCTGCTGTTACGCTTGGGTTCGCCATTGCCAGCCGGTTTCCGTGGCGCGAAGTCCCGTTCTATGCAGCGGCCCAATTGGGCGGCGCTGCGACAGCGAGCCTGGTTCTGTGGGGGCTTCTGGGCAACGCTGCAGACATGGGGGCTACAACTCCCTCAGGGAGCGTTTGGCAGTCCTTCGGCGCTGAAATATTCCTGACCTTCTTCCTGATGCTGGTAATCATCGCCATCGCCACAGACCCGAGGGCGCGAACCCAGGCGGCGCCTATCGCCATTGGCGCGACCGTAGCCTTGGAAGCCACCTTTGCAGGGCCCATTTCCGGCGCATCCATGAACCCCGCCAGGTCATTCGGCCCGGCTCTGATTGGATGGGTCTGGGACCACCACTGGATATATTGGGTGGCCACAGTGATAGGGGCGGCATTGGCGGTCCTGCTCTATAAATTCCTTAGAAACACAGATACACCCCTTAACGAGGACCTTTCGGAGGAATGACCTCGGTTGAGCGCTGACGGATGACGGGTCCAGCCAAGCGGGCGGGTCGCATCCAGCAGACTCTTCAGATTCCTCGCTGCGCTCGGAATCCGTCATGGGGATCGCCATCCCCGCCACGCAGAATGAAAATCGGAGTGCACACCACACCGTCACTCCAGCGAAGGCTGGAGGGTGAATTCACATTTCAAGTGCAACACCTGGTCTGAAAAGATTTCGGCCGGGGTGCGGTAACCCAGGCATTTGCGTGGGGTGTTGTTGTA
>DAOUJI010000118.1:0-4466 GCA_034422875.1 Dehalococcoidia bacterium
AGCTCCCGCCTTCCCCCTGGATGACGTGGTGGACCCCACCGGGGCGGGCGACTCTTTCGCCGGTGGGTTCATGGGCTATTTGGCCTCCGTGTCTTACAAGGGGGGAGAAGTCAACTCGGAGCAGTTTAGAAGAGCCGCTGCTGTGGGCTCGGTGATGGGCTCGTTCGCGGTTCAAAGCTTCAGTGTGGACAAGCTGCGCTCACTGGACGCCAACGACATTGCAGAGAGGTTCCGGGCCATATCAGACCTTGGACGGTTTAACGGAGACGATGCCCTGCTTATAAAGAAGGGACCCCTCCGGTGACGGTCGAAAAATTTTGCCGTGCAGGGGAGTTCTAGGAGGAACTATTGAGTACAAATGGAGACGTGAAAGACCGATCGCTGGCGGGTGACGGAGTCAAACGCATCCGTTGGGCAGCCCGCGAGATGCAGGTGATCAACCAGATACGAGAGCGGTTCAAAAAGGAACAGCCCTTCCAAGGGCTTCGGATGTCGGCATGCCTGCACGTGACGACGGAGACGGCCAATCTCATCCTCGCATTGCGAGACGGAGGCGCCGACGTGGCGTTGTGTGCCAGCAATCCGTTGAGCACCCAGGATGAAGTGGCCGCTGCCCTGGTGGAGGAGTACGGCATACCCACTTTTGCCATCAAAGGCGAGGACGACCAGACCTATTACGGCCACATCAACGCGGCGCTGGACCACAAGCCTCAGATAACCATGGACGACGGGGCGGACCTGGTTACGGTGCTCCACAAAGAGCGGACCTCCCAGTTGGCCGACATCATTGGAGGCGCTGAGGAGACCACGACCGGTGTGATTCGTCTGGAGGCTATGGCCCAGGACGGACAGCTCAAGTACCCCATCATCGCAGTCAACGAGGCTGACACCAAGCACTTTTTCGACAACCGCTACGGCACCGGGCAGAGCACGCTGGACGGCATCACCAGGGCCACCAACATTCTGTGGTCGGGCCGCCGTGTGGTCGTTTACGGCTATGGTTGGTGCGGGCGAGGCGTGGCCAGCAGGGCCAGGGGACTTGGCTCCCACGTAACCGTGATAGAGGTCGAGCCGGTCAAGGCTCTCGAAGCCATAATGGACGGATTCGAAGTTAAGCCCAGCGTGGAAGCCGCCAAGACCGCCGACGTCATGATAACCGTCACCGGCGGACTGCACGCGGTCGGCAGGGCCCATATCGAAAACTTGCCCGACGGCGCCATTATCTGCAACAGCGGCCACTTCAACGTGGAGATTGATATTCCCGCGCTGGAAGAGATGTCCACTGGCAAGGAACAGATTCGGCCCTTTGTCGACGAGTACACGATGAAAGATGGGCGGCGCATATATCTGCTGGCCGACGGCCGGCTCGTGAACCTGTCCGCCGCCGAGGGCCACCCGTCCAGCGTTATGGACATGAGCTTCGCCAACCAGGCCCTCAGCGTCGAATACCTGGTGAAAAACAGAGACCTTTCCCCTGGCGTATACCCGGTGCCCAAGTACCTGGACCGGGAGGTCGGTCGGTTGAAGCTCAGGGCGATGGGAGTGGAGATAGACACGCTTTCGTCCCAGCAGCAGAAGTACCTGGAAAGCTGGGAAGAGGGCACGTAGGCGCCCTTACCTCAGCAAGATTACGACGGGCGGGCAGTAAGTCCGGACCGTCCAGAAGACTAGGAGGATAGATTATGGCTTACAGCTTCATGCAATCTCCCAAATACGTGTTCACCTCTGAATCGGTGACTGAGGGACACCCGGACAAGCTGTGCGATCAAATATCGGACGCGGTCCTGGATTCCATTCTGGCCAGCGACCCTGAAGGCAGAGTCGCCTGCGAGACGGCGGTTACCAATGGACTGGTCGTGGTGATGGGCGAGATCACCACCAACAGCTACGTCGATGTTCCCAATATCGTCAGGGACACCTTGAGAGACGTGGGGTATACCGACGCTGCATACGGCATAGACTACAAGAGCTGCGGGGTCATGGTCTCCATCCAGGAGCAGTCCAGAGACATCAGCGGCGGAGTCTCTGAATCCCTGGAGCTGAGAACCGCTGAAAGCTCCGATGAGGACTTGGACCGCATAGGAGCGGGTGACCAGGGGATGATGGTGGGTTTCGCCTGCAACGAGACTGAAGAGCTTATGCCTTTGCCCATCAGCCTGTCCCATCGGTTGTGCCAGCGTCTGACTCAGGTCAGGAAGAACGGCCAATTCGACTATCTGAGGCCCGACGGAAAGTCCCAGGTGACTGTGGAGTACAAGTACGGCGTCCCCGAGCGTGTGGATACAGTAATCATTTCCACCCAGCACGCCGCCGACGCTCCCAATGATGTCATAGAGAGGGACATGGTTGACCATGTGATAAGGTCCGTGGTGCCTGAGAACCTCATTGACGACCAGACCAAGTTCTTCGTCAACCCCAGCGGCAGGTTCGCCATCGGGGGCCCGATGGCCGACACCGGGCTGACCGGCCGCAAGATTCTAGTTGACACATACGGAGGGCTTGCCCGTCATGGTGGCGGCGCCTTCTCAGGTAAGGACCCGACCAAGGTGGACCGTTCGGCGGCCTACGCTGCACGCTACGTGGCCAAGAACCTGGTTGCCGCCGGTCTTTGCGACCGTGCTGAGATTCAGGTCTCCTACGCAATAGGCAGGGCCCAGCCCACCTCGGTGAGCGTCGAGACCTTCGGCACCAACCACGTGGACGACTCGGTCATTAACGAGCTGACAAGCAAACACTTTGACCTGCGTCCCGCAGCCATCATACGAGGTCTGCATCTGAGGCAGCCTATATACAAGGGCACTGCCTCCTATGGACACTTCGGACGCGAGGACCTGGACCTACCCTGGGAAAGGACCGACAAGGCGGAAGCCCTGCGCTCTGACGCGGGACTGTAGCGTCTTGTAGAGGTCAACTAAGGGTCCGCTATGTCCGTTATCCGCTTTGGCACCGACGGCTGGAGGGGAGTCATAGCGGACGACTTCACCTACGCCAACGTCGCGCTATGCGCACAAGGCGTAGCCGCCTACCTGAAAGACGAGGGGTTGTCTGACCGGGGCCTCGTGCTGGGCTATGACACTCGTTTCGCGTCTGCCGAATTCGCTGCTCGCGTTGCGGAGGTCATGGCCGGAAACGGCATCCCTGTCCGGCTTTCGACCAAGCCCTCGCCTACGCCGGTAGTCAGCTACAACATCCTGCACCAGTCGGCTGGCGGCGGTGTCATCATTACAGCCAGCCACAACGAGCCTCTGTGGAACGGCTTCAAGTACAAGCCGGACTACGCCGGCAGCGCCACGCCCGAGATTACCGAACGGTTGGAAGCTTACATCGAGTCGGCAGAAAACACTGGCGTCGTTTCCGTTCCCATCGAGAAGGCCAGAGCTGACGGGCTTGTGTCAGACCTGGACCCGGTGGCTCCATACTTGGAGCACATAGGGCGCATCATTGATCTGGACGCCATACGCGGCTCAGGGGTGAAGGTGGCAGTGGATGCCATGTATGGAGCAGGATCAGGTTATCTCCCCGAGCTTCTGGCTGATAGGGGAAGCCTCGACCTGGTGCAGATACGAGGTGAGCGGAACCCTGCGTTCCCAGGTCTGGAAAGGCCGGAGCCGATAGCCCGCAATCTGGGTCAACTGGTCCGGTTGGTGCAGGACAGCCATGCCGACGTGGGCATTGCCTTCGACGGCGACGCTGACAGGGTGGGCATAGTGGACGAGAAGGGCGTTTTCTTCACTACCCACCAGACCTTCGCAGTCATAGCCCACTACCTGCTGGACGTAAAGGGAGAGCGTGGGGCATTGGTCAAGTCTCTCACTTCAACCAGAATGATTGACCGGCTTGGGGATATGTTTCAGTCGCCCGTGTTCGAGACGCCGGTGGGATTCAAGTACGTGTGCCCCGTCTTTATGCGGGAGAACGCGCTTATGGGGGGCGAGGAGAGCGGGGGTTACACTATCCGGGGTCATATCCCGGAAAGGGACGGGATCCTCAGCGGCTTGCTGGTCCTGGAGTACATGGCCAAGACTGGTAAACGTCCGTCGGAGTTGTTGGACCGCCTCTACGAAACGGTTGGCGGTCTTCACTACGACCGGCGCGACATTACGTACGATCCCGGCAAGAGGCAAGCTGTGCTTCAAGCGTTGGAATCCGCGAACCCTGACCAGATCGCGGGAGTATCTGTGGTGGGAGCCGACGCCGAGGACGGGAAACGGTTCCACTTGGAAGACAACGCCTGGCTGCTAGTCAGGTTCTCGGGTACGGAGCCTCTGCTCAGGATATACTGCGAGGCCAACGATCCTGAGTTGGTCCAGACCATCCTGGATGAAGCTCAGGTCATGTTGGGAGTGTAGGGTCATTGTGCGGGCCAATTCGGAAGGAAGGTGCATAATTCCCACTTGACCTGACTTTTGCCGTGGGGGGGGGGCGGTTCTGGTTTCCCAGATTGTTAATTTCCTGACGACTGGTTC
>DAOUJI010000119.1:0-15547 GCA_034422875.1 Dehalococcoidia bacterium
ACAAGGACGAAACCGCCGGCACAGCGACACCTGACGGTTTAACCATCGTTGGAATCGACTCCATGACGGGGTGTTCTATATCTGCGGGAGAGTGGACGGTCGTCGGAGGCGGCCAGGTCACCGTATATTCCAGGGGCTCGCCGTCTGTCTACAACGCAGGACAGAGCGTCCCAGTGATAGCCTAACCAGCGTCAGACCCGCTCAGAAACGCCTCCGCGTCCCGGAGGTCTTTGTGGGAGTCCACGCTTCGCCAGAAAGCCGTTGACCTGAAAGCCCCCAGAAGCCCTGCTTTCGCCAACTCGGGAAAGGTGGAGTCCTCGTGGGCTCCGACGTCTGGCAGCCTTCCCTGAATCGCCGTAGAAAAAACGTAGATTCCGGCGTTAATCCAGTGGGGGAGCTGCGCCTTCTCTCGGAAACCTCCAATCAGGTCCTCGGTGTTCACTTCCACAATCCCGTACGGACTGATGAAGGGTGTCACCATTACAGTGGCGGCATGGTCCGGGTTGAGCTGACGACGTTTCTGATGCCTGTCCATCACCGCCGAGAACTGCTCAGCCGTGACTATGTCCCCGTTTGTGACGAATACGCACTCCTCGGTTTCAGGCACAAGGGACATGCCTTTTTTTACGGCGCCCCCTGTCCCCAGCGGGCTGTCCTCGATGCTGTAGTGAGCGTTGAAACCATGGTTCGAGCCGTCGCCGAAATAGTCGATGACGGCTTCATGCTTGTAGCCCGCCAGAAACACCACGTCGGTCACTCCGGCGTCCTTCATCCACTGGACTTGATGCCAGAGCAACGGCTTCCCGTTCAGCGGGACCATGGGCTTCGGGAGAGAGTCGGTCAAGGGCCGGAGCCGTTCGCCCCGGCCTCCGGCAAGAATCAGTGCGTACATCATTCGTCCGAGTTAGGTTTCACCTAGGATACAGGCAGCGGACGACCCCAAACAACCCAACCGGAAAGATAGCTGACCTTTATCTTTTCGGGCCACTTATGGACTGCGGTTTTCACCTTGACAGCGCACAAGGGCGGTTTGTATCTTTTAGCACGCCGCCAACCCGATTTCCGTCCATTTGCACCGACACCCGGACTCGGCACAGGAGAAGACAGTCCATGCACACAGGGGCGCCGCAAGTGAAACGGCTCCAGACATCGCAGATAAGCATGAAGTACCTGGACTGGGGCCGCCCCGACGCCCATCCGGAGGAATACGACGACACCGTGGTGCTTTGCCTCCACGGTCTGGCGTCATCCGGCAAGTGGTACGACATTGTGCTGCCATACCTGGCGGACTCGTACCACTGCGTCGCCCCAGACCAGAGGGGCCACGGAGAAACGGACCAGCCGGAAACGGGTTACGGTTGGGAAAGCGTTGCCGGCGACGCCGTAGCGCTGTTGGACCATCTCGGCTACGAAAAAGCCATCGTGCTGGGCCATTCATGGGGCGCGTTTGTGGCCTTGTCAATAGCAGCCCTCCACCCCGAAAGAACCGCCAAGTTGTGCATGATAGACGGCGGCTTCTCCGATTGGCGGAAAATGCCGGGGATGAATTACGACAGCTTCCGTCAACGGCTCCGTCCCCGCAACGTGGGAGGGACCCGCGAGGAGTATCTGGCCAAGGTGCAATACCACCTGCGGGACTGCTGGAACGACAGGATGGAAGAAATTATCTTGTCGATGGTGAGGGTGGGAGAAGACGGCCAGGTGACGGATATCCTGAAGCCCTCCACCCATGCCCAGATACTGGACGCCATGTGGGCAGAGCCGTCCTCTACGTGGTTCGACCGGGTGAAGTGCCCAACCCTGGTTGTGGCGGCCGGTCCCAGGGCCAACGCGAACCCGGAGCTCACGGCCCTCCGCATGAGCATGGCGGAAGCCGCCCAGTCAGGCATAGACGACTGTTGTTTTGAATGGATTCCTGACACGATCCACGACATCGGGTACCACAAACCGGCGGAGTTGGCCCAGGCAATTCGCGCTTTCATCGCGCCTAGTTAAGAGCAAGGGAAACTGGCCTCCCCGACGTTCGAACAATCATTGGTAGGGACGACCGGCCGGTCGCCCCTACACGGGTCGGCGCCAAGGCCGCCTCGACGTGAATTCGATTGACTTCCACAACTCGCCTGTGTTATACCCTGACTTGGATTTAACCGTTCGAACATGCCTTACGCCCAACCGACTGATTTCTTATCCGTCCTAATGCACAGGTTGTTCCCACTGGTACAGGAGACGCCTTGGACTTCCTTGTAGTGGGTCTTAACCACCGCACCGCCCCCGTAGAAGTGCGGGAGAAGTTGGCCGTACCCAAGACCCAACTCCCCGACGCCTTGAAGGCCATGAACGACGCCTTCGGCGGAGGCGTGCTGCTCTCCACTTGCAACCGTTCGGAGATATACGCCCAGGGAACGGAACCCAACATCGACGAGTCCGTGGAGGAGTTCCTCACGGACCACTTCGGCGTCTCGATCACTGAGATAGAGCGATACCTGTACAGCTACCGCTCCGCAGACTGTGTCCACCACTTGTTCCGGGTCGCTTCCGGGCTTGATTCGATGATTCTGGGCGAGGGTGAAATACTCGGCCAGGTGAGGGACGCCTTCGGGGCGTCAGTGCAGTCGGACGCCGTGCCCCAACAATTGTCCCGGCTCTTCCACCAGGCGCTTCGTGTTGGGAAGAAGGTCAGGACCCAGACCGGCATCAGCAGAAACGCCCTCAGCATCAGCAGGGTGTGCGTAGACCTGGCCAGGAACCTCCGCAGCGACCTGAGCCAACTGAAGGTTATGGTGGTCGGAGCCGGAGAGGCCGGCGAGCTTGCGGCCCGCGCTCTGAAGAACTCCGGCGTGGAAGAGGTGGCGGTCACGAACCGCACCTTCCAACGAGCCGTGGAGTTGGCCGAGGCGCTGTCCGGCCATGCCATGCCTTTCGAGATGATCCCCGAAGCGCTGAAAGACGTGGACATCATCATTACGTCCACAGACGCTCCCGGGTACGTGATAGAAGCTCAAATGGTCTATGAGGCCATGGCGTCCCGCCCAGACCGGCCCCTTTACTTGATAGACATCGCGGTGCCAAGGGACGTAGACCCGGAATGCGCCCTCTTCAACAACGTTCTAGTCTACGACGTGGACGACCTCCGCAACATATCCGAATCCAACCGGTTGGAAAGGGAGCAGGAAGCGGCCAAGGCCGAGGAAATCGTGTCCGATGAAGTGCGCCGGTTCGATCAGGCCTTCAACACCCTCCAGACCGTGCCCACCATCACCGCGATCCGCCAGATGGCGGAAGACATACGGGCAGGCGAGCTTGAGAAGCTGGTCCGCCGCATGGACCCGTCTCTCAGCCCCTCGGACGTCCAAGACATGGAAGCGATGACGAGGGCCATAGTCAACAAATTGCTCCATGCTCCCACCCGATACCTGAAATACACAGCAGACCCGGAACGGCTGCGCACCGTCAGAGACGTGTTCGGAATAGATTTCCTCTCAGATGAGAATCACCCAGAGGACGCCTAGGAAGCTCCTTTGGGTCCATCCCGCTCTGAAGACCTCTTCAACCGCTCCCAAGGGCTAATCCCAGGCGGCGTCAACAGTCCGGTTAGAGCGTTCAGATCAGTCGGAGGAACCCCGAGGTTCATGGTGCGCGGCTCTGGCAGCCGGGTCTGGGACGAGGACGGAAACGAGTACATAGACTACCTGGGCTCATGGGGGCCTCTCGCGCTCGGCCACGCTCACCCCACGGTAGTGGAGGCCGTCAAGGCAGCGGCGGAAAAAGGCACCAGCTTCGGCGCTCCCACGTCTGGAGAGGTGGAGTTGGCCCAGCTTGTGTGTGACGCATTCGAGTCCATCGAGCGAGTGCGCCTGGTCAATTCAGGCACAGAGGCCTGCATGAGCGCGCTGAGACTCGCCCGAGCCTTTACCGGACGAGACAAGATAGTCAAGTTCGCCGGGTGCTACCACGGTCACGCAGACGGCCTTTTAGTAAAGGCGGGTTCGGGAGCGTTGGACCTGGGCATTCCCACCAGCGCCGGAGTACCCGAGTCCTACGCCCAGCAGACCCTGGTGGCCGATTACAACGACCTGGCGTCGGTCGATAGGTTCTTCCACGGATACCCCGGCCAGATAGCGGCCGTTATCGTAGAGCCTGTCGCTGGAAATATGGGAGTGGTTCCCCCAATGGAAGGGTTCCTGGAGGGTCTTCGCCAGAATTGCTCTGACAACGGCGCTCTGCTGATATTCGATGAGGTGATTACGGGCTTCCGCATCGCCTACGGGGGCGCCCAGGAGCGATACGGCGTCCAGGCTGACATCACATGCCTGGGCAAGATAATCGGCGGAGGGTTGCCCGTGGGCGCATACGGAGGGCGGGCCGACGTAATGGAGATGGCGGCGCCGGTCGGGCCCATGTACCAGGCCGGGACCCTCTCCGGAAACCCCATCGCCGTAGCCGCCGGCATGGCCACGCTGACCGCTCTGAAGCAGCCTGGGGTGTACGAACAACTGGAATCCAAGGCGGCCCGGTTAGCGGATGGTCTGGGCGAGGGGGCGCGAGCATCAGGAAGGGCCGTGTCTGTCAACCGCATAGGGTCCATGATGACCTCCTTCTTCAATCCCGGCCCAGTCAACGGCCTGGCCGACGCGGAAGCGTCTGACACCAGCGCATACGCCGTGTTCTTCCACGGAATGCTGGACAGGGGCGTGTATTTCGCTCCGTCCCAATTCGAGGCGGGGTTCGTGTCAACAGCCCACACCGATGAGGACATAGACCGCACCATAGAGGCGGCAGCAGAAACATTGCGGGAGCTATCTTTATGACCGAAGACAGTCCGAACCTTCCCAAGCTCATCAGCTTCGACATTGACGGGACCCTTGAGGTGGGCGACCCCCCGGGAGTCGTCACTCTTGACATGGTGCGCATGGTCAAGAGTCTCGGCCACATCATCGGAAGCTGTTCGGACCGGACTTTGGCCAACCAGAAGTACCTGTGGGAACAGGCCGGGATAGAAGTGGACTTCATTGCCTTGAAGCACACGCTTCCTGACGTGATGGAGAGGTTCCCGGCTGAAGAGTATTACCATATCGGCGACACGGACATGGACCTGCACTACGCCAACAAGGCGGGGTTCCATTTCGTGTATGTTGACGACGCCCTCGGCCATCTCTGGGACCTGAACGGCGAATAACCAGGGATTAGCTTCAGAAAAAAGGAGGGAGCGCCTCTTGGGGCGCTCCCTCTGCATTTCCCGATATGGAAGAGGCGGGCCGGTTCTAGACCACGCCGGCCTCGGCCAGGGCCGAGAGTTCGGCTTTGCTCAGGCCCAACTCCCCGCACAGAATCTCCACGTTGTGTTCCCCGATTAAGGGAGCCCGCCGTGAAATGTTCCACGGAGAGCCGTTGTATATGGCGGCGCCTCCAGGATACTTGAAGGACTTGTCCAGTTCGGGGTGTTTTACGTCTACGTAGAAAGCCCTGTCCTCCAGGTGAGGGTCGTCCATCAGCTCGTCCATGGTCCGAATGGCGCCCCAGGGGAAGTCCCGTTCCTGGCCTCCGCGCCACGCGTCGTCCAGAGGCAGCACGGCAAAGAAGTTCTCAATCATCCGGGTAATGTGTTCCCGGCCTTCTTCGATAGCCTGCTGGGTCTGGAACTTCTCATCCAGCAAGTCTCCCGCCATGTCGTGCTCGTTCATCCATTCAGCAAGGCTACTGAGACGCCTGGGGTTCAGGTTGGTCCCGGAGCGGGTGGTGTTCACGTATCCGCCGTCCTGGGTCCGAATCTGGATGTTTTCCGACGGGCCAATGGCGGCGTGGCGGCCTGTGTGCCGCTCCACAACGAGTCCCGTGTAGAGATAGGTGGGGACTGCCGACTCGGTTGTGAGGCAGCAAGCCTCGTGGACCGACGCATCGATGTACTGCCCCTCGCCGGTTATATCGCGGTGGGACAACGCGGCCATGATTCCAATGTAGGCGAAGTGGCCGCCCATGTGGTAGGCATTCCCGCCGTCGGGCGCCATTGGAGAGGCGTCGGGCACGTCCTCTTGGTCGTAGCCGCATGAGGCCATCTGGCCTCCCGCCGCCAGGTGCAGCAGGTCGGACATCTTGTATCCGACCCAGGGCCCCTTCTGGCCAAAGTCGGTCAGCGAGCACATGATGAGGCGGGGATTCTCCTTGGAAAGCTCGTCGTAGCTCAGTCCACGCTCGGCCATGTAACCCGGCTCGAAAGACTCCAATATAATGTCGGCCTTCGCCGCCATCTGCTTGAAAAGCTCACGCCCGTCCGCCGTGTCCAGGCTCAGTGTGACTCCCCTCTTGGACGTGTTGTAGTGCCAGAAAGAGAGGCTTCTCTCCCGGTCGGGAAGGTCTTCATAGTAGGGGCCAAAGGTCCTGGTGGACTCCCCGCCGGGCGGCTCTATCTTCACAACGTCGGCGCCCATGTCAGCCATAAGCTTGCCGCACCATTGCCCCTTTACGTCGGCCAACTCCAGGACTCTCAGGCCATGCAAAGCCCCATGCTGTGCGGGTTCGCCAGATGCCCTGGGGTCGGCTGGCTTGGGAGGCTCGGCATAGGACTCAAGGGGGTTCTTAATGATATCCCCTTCGATGTAGGGGAAATCGTCCTTACTCAACGCAGGGGGCCAGAAGGTGCCGTCCTCGTAGCCCTCCACCAGCTCATCGTGGCTAAGCCCCAACATGCCGCAGAAGACCTCACGGTTGTGCTCGCCGATGAGCGGCGACGCCCTGTACATTTTCCCCGGGCTTTTGGACAGCCTGAAAGCAGGCATCTGGAACTTCCGCACTCCCATGAGCGGGTGTTCAAGCTCCGTGAAATAGTCCCTGGACTGTATCTGCGGGTCGTTCTCCGCACGGTCCTGGGAGCTTTGCACAGGCATGGCCCTGACGCCAGCGGCCTGGCACTTCTCCATGAGCTCGTACTTGCCTAAAGTCAGGGTCCATTTTTCTATCTCGGCGTCCATCTCCTCCTGACCGTCTATTCGACCTTTTATGGTCTGGTACTTGTCGGCCTTGGCCCATTCGGGATTGCCCATTAGTTCCACGAGCGATTTCCACTCTACGTCCGAGAAGCAGGCGATGACGGCCCAGTCGTTGTATCCGCCTCCCTTGGTGCGGTAGGAGTTGTGGGGGGCGACAGTGGGGCCGCGGTAACTGCTTATAAGCTCAGTCCCCGGCCACACGGTGCGGTTGCCGGGCGGGTAGCCTTCCCGGCGTGCCGTGCGGTTGTTGATGGACTTGTCGAGGAAGGCGGGGCCCGTCAGGGTGATTCCAGTAATCATCTGGGACAGGTCCACGTGCTGGCCCTTGCCGGTGTTGCTGCGGTGGTGGAGAGCCGTCAGCACAGTCATGGCGCCATACATGCCGCCGGTGTCGTCCAGGTAGGACCATCCCCATCCGGCGGGCTGCTCTCCGGGCAGGCCAGACTGGAAAGTGAGGCCCGACAAAGCCTGAGCGGCGGGACCCATCGTGCCGTAGTAGTGGTCGCGCCCGGTGTGCCCAAAGCCGGCCATAGACACGTATATGATGTCTTCCTTCAACTCTTTGAGCTGCTCGTAGCCCAGGCCCCAGCGCTGCATGATGCGGGAGCTGAAGTTCTCAATCACCACGTCGGATATGGAGATGAGCCGCCTGATCAGGTCCAACCCCTTGTCCGTTCGGGTGTTGACCGTGATGCCCAACTTGTTTGCGTTGGTGTCGTTGAACTGGCCGATGGTGTTCGGGCCGGGCGGTAGACCAGGAGCCGCCGTAAAACGGTTGCTCCTGAGGATGTCCATGTTCAAAGGCCATTCGACTTTGATGACCTCGGCGCCCAGCGTGCCCAGCCACCGGGTGGCTATCGGTCCGGCGCGGACCCAGGTGAAGTCTACTACTCGTATTCCCTCCAGGGCCTTGGGTGTGGTCGTTTCAACTGACTCGGATGTGGTCATATTAGAGCCTCCGTGTTGGGTGTTTAGACAATTCCCGCCTCGGCCAGCATGGCCAACTGGTTCTTGGTCAGCCCAAGCTCACCGCAGTAGACATCTACATTATGTTCGCCAATCAGGGGTGCCCTTCGAGAGATTCGCCAAGGGGACCCGTTGTATAAGGCTGCCGGGCCGGGGTAAGTGAAGCTCTTCCCAAGTTCGGGATGCTCCACCTCTATATAAAACCCCCGGTCTTGCAGGTGGCCGTCGTCGGAGATTTCATCCATGGAACGTATTGCGCCCCAGGGCAGTCCCATCTTCTGGCTGCCGTGATAGGCCTCATCCGAGGGCAGGCTGGAGATGAACCTCTCTATAAGGTCGTTTACGTGTCCCTCGTTTGCGGATATCCCCTGCTGGGCGCTGTACTGTTCATCCAGTAGGTCGTCGGCCATGCCGTGCTCTTCCATCCACTCGGCCAGGTTCCTTAATCTGGCGGGATTAAGCCTGGAGCGGGTGGTGTTTATCCAGCCGCCGTCGCTGTTGGGAAGCATGAACTTGGGAGTCACCACCGGCTGAGCGTGCCTGCCCGTCTGGCGTATGGCGCCGCCGCCGGCGTACAGGTACACGTCCACCGCCGCCTCCGTTGTGAGAGCGCATGCGTCGTGGATGGAGGCGTCTATGTACTGGCCTTCGCCGGTCGCATGACGTTGGAACAGGGCCAACATGATTCCCATGTAGGCGTAATGGCAGCCAATGTGGTACGAGTTTCCGCCGCCCGGGGCTATAGGCGGCGCGTCGGGAACGTCGTCTTCATCGTATCCGCAGGAAGCCATCTGACCTCCCGCCGCCAGGTGGGTCAGGTCGGTCGACGAGTAGTCCTTCCAGGGGCCGGTCTGTCCAAAGGACGTGATGGAGCACACTATGAGCCTGGGATTCGCGGCTGCCAGTTCTTCGTAGGAGAGTCCCCACGAGGCCATGCGCCCGGGCCGAAACGTCTCCAACACCACGTCCGCCGTGGCAGCCAATTGTTTGAACAGGTCCCGTCCGTCAGCCGTTTCCAAGTTCAGCGTGACGCCCCTCTTGGAGGTGTTGTAGTGCCAGAAATAGAGGCTTCTCTCTGGGTGGGCCGCATCGTCCAGGAAGGGGCCTACACGGCGGGTGTTCTGGCCGCCGGGAGGCTCTATCTTGATGACGTCGGCCCCCAGGTCCGCCATCATCTTGCCGCACCACTGGCCTTTTTCGTCGGACAATTCGAGGACTCGTAGCCCGGCCAGAGCCCCTGGCTGCTGGACATCGGTCATGTCAGGGACGCCTCGATATAGGGTTGCTTTTCCATCTCCAGCGGCCAGAAGGTGCCATCTTCAAAACCTTCCCGAACCTCGTCAGGAGTCATGCCAAGCACCTCTTCCGCCACTTGCCTGGTGTGTTCACCGATGAGCGGCGCCGTAGTGTGGACTGTAACATCGGACTTGGACATCTTGAACGGCGCGTTCTGATACTTTCCTGTCCCGATCACCGCGTGGGGAATCTCGTTGATGTAACCGTGAGACCTCAGTTGGGGATCGTTGTCCACCCGGTCCCCGTTGCTCTGCACCGGCATCGCCGTTACCCCGTGGGCCTGGCATTTCGCGGCCAACTCATACTTCTCAAGGGTGAGCGTCCACTGCTCGACCTGGGCGTCCAACTCCTCCTGGCAGTCCAGCCGACCCTGCAGGCTGGAGTACTTCCCGTTGGCGGCCCACTCCGGGTTCCCCATCAGCCCCACCAAACGCTCCCACTCCTCGTCGGAGCCGCATACGATGGCGCACCAGTCGTTGTAGCCTCCGCCTTTGGTCCGGTAGGCGTTGTGCGGGACAGCCACCGGCCCGCGATAGTTGTTGAGCAGCGGCGCCCCAGGCCACACGGCCCGGTTGCCTGGGGGATACCCTTCCCTCTTGGAGGGCCTGCCGTTGACCGTCTTGTCCAGAAAAGCGGCGCCCGTAAGGGTGATGCCTGTAATCATCTGGGACAGGTCTACGTGCTGGCCTTTTCCGGTCTTGTTACGATGCTCCAAGGCGGTCAGGGTGCAAATGGCTCCGTACATTCCGCCGGTGTCGTCCATGTATGACCAACCCCATCCCGCCGGAGGAGCGCCCGGAAGCCCGGACAGGAAGGTCAGCCCGGAGAGCGCCTGCGCCGACGGACCCATCGTCCCATAGCTGTGGTTGCGTCCCGTATGGCCCAAGCCGGCCATGGACACGTAGATGATGTCTTCTTTGATTTCTTTCAGTCCCTCATAGTGCAGGCCCCACCTGTGCATGACGGTGGAGCTGAAGTTTTCCATCACCACGTCGGACTCGGAAATGAGCTTCCTGATAAGCTCCCTGCCCTTGTCCGACCTCGTGTTCAGGGTCACCGACAGCTTGTTGGCGTTGGTGTCGGCAAAGAACCCTGCGGAGTTCGGGCCAGGCTCCACACCCGGAGGGATCGAATGGCGGTTTCCTCGCAAGGAGTCCATATTCAGGGGCCATTCGATTTTCAGGACCTCAGCGCCAAAGGCGCCAAGCCACCTGTTTGCCCAAGGTCCGGCGCGCACCCAGGTGAAGTCGACTATTCTGATTCCTGCGAGGGGACGAGGCAGCGTCAAAGCGTTCTTCCGTATGGATGAAAACTTCCGGCTAACGTCACTGAATGGACTCCCATTCGACCGCCAAGATTATAGATTAGGCCCCATACCCAGTCAACTCTAGCGGCTTGCCCCACACGGCCGTAGCCGAATTAGGATTCTAACCGTTGCATTGACAACTGGAAGGTGATACTATGCATTGTTAATGCAACCATTTGCATTTGACATCTATGACCGATTCACTTATTATGACCGGTCTACTTATTAAGGAAATTACTATGAACCTGTCAGTTGCAAGTTTGTTAACAGTCTTTGGGGCATTGTCGCTGGTCCTGATTGTCGCTTGCGGCGGAGGCTCTTCGCCAACAGCTCCCACGACGGACGCTCCTCCTCAAGCCGGCGTCCTGACGGTGGCGGCCACGGTCTCTCCCATCACCAGCCTGGTTGAAAACATCGGCGGCCCGCGCATCAAGCTCCTCGGAATCGTTCCTGAAGGGACCAACTCCCATACGTTCCAACCGGCTCCATCGGTCGCCAAACTCCTGGCGGATGCGGACCTTATCGTAGCCAACGGCCTGTTTCTGGAAGAACCCACGATAGAAATGGCCCGCGCCAACAAGAAACCCGACGCTGTCATTTTGACCTTGGGCGACAAGGCCATTTCCACCGACGAGTGGGTCTATGACTTCTCCTTCCCCGAGTCCGAAGGCCATCCCAACCCCCATCTGTGGACAGCTCCTCACCTGGCGCTGCGGTACGCCGAGTTGATCAAGGACGAACTGGCGGCCCTCGATCCGGCCAACGCCGATTACTACTCCGCAAACTATGGTAAGCTCAAGGAGCGCATCGAGGACCTGGACCGTAGAATCATGGAAGCTGTGGAGACTATTCCGCCGCAGAACCGGAAACTGCTGACCTATCATGACTCGTTCCCTTTCTTTGGGCCCAGGTACGGTTTCGAAATCATCGGAGCCGTGCAGCCCTCCGACTTCACGGAGCCGTCAGCCAGAGACGTGGCCAGGCTCATAGAACAGGTCAGGGACGCCGGAGTCCCGGCCATATTCGGGTCGGAAGTTTTCCCAAGCCCTGTAATGGAGCAGATAGCAAAGGAGGGCGGCGCCCGGTTCGTTGACCGGCTCCGCGACGACGACCTTCCTGGACAACCGGGAGATGCCATGCACACGTACATGGGACTGATTGCGGAGGACGTGCGCATCATGGCAACGGCTCTTGGCGGAAACGCCAAGGCTCTGGATGATTTCGACACGGGACTAGTCTTTGAAGGAGACAGCGGGGCTGTATACCCCCAATAGCGCCGCATAATGCTCCACCCGGTAAATGAGGCCCACAAGCACGGCACGCCAATAGTCGAGGTGACGGATCTCACCTGCGGCTATGACGGCCAGCCCGTCCTCAGTGACGTGAACATCAACATCATGGCCGGAGACTTCGTAGGGCTGCTTGGTCCCAGCGGCTCCGGCAAGACGACCCTGCTGCGTGCCATTCTTGGCGCGGTGGACGTCTATGAAGGTGACGTCACCGTCGAGGGGGCTTCCACGTCGCGGAAGCGGCCCAAAGTGGGCTACGTGCCCCAATTGGAGACCATCGACTGGAACTTCCCGGTCACAGTCCGGGAAGCGGTCATGATGGGCCGGACCATGGAAAACGCGCCGTTCCCATGGTTCAACAAGAGAGAGAAGAACCTGGCCATGGAGATGCTGGAGCGTCTGGGCATAGCCGACCTGGCTGACCGGCACATAAGAGACCTGTCCGGAGGCCAGCAGCAGCGAGTCTTTCTGGCCAGAGCCCTGGTGAGCAGCCCGCGGCTTCTGTTGATGGACGAGCCGACCGCCGGTGTGGACATCAAGACCAGGGACGACGTGATGCATCTGCTCCACGAGCTGAATCATCACGGAGTCACCATCGTGATGACCACCCACGAGATTAACGCCGTGGCCGCCCATCTGCCCTGGGTCGTGTGCATCAACGGCCGGCTGGTTGCCGAGGGACCGCCCTCCCAGGTGTTCACCCCATCCATGTTCAAGATGACCTACGGAGCCGAGATGCCCGTCATCCACTACCAGGGAATGACCCTGGTGGGAGAACTCCCCCATTTCGTTGGAACCGGCGCCGGGGTGGACAGCGCGGTCATAGAGGACCATGTGCCCCACGAGCACCACCGACGCGACCTCGACCACGAGGACCACCCCCACTCGAGAGATCCGGTGCACCCCGACCATAGGCCCGACGGCTCGAATGCTTGAACCCTTCGAATATGACTTCTTCGTTCGCGGGCTGATTTCCGCCACACTCGTCGGGGGGCTGTGCGGCCTCATGGGCGTCTACATAGTGCTGCGCAGGATGGCCTACATCGGGCACGGCCTCTCCCATGCAGTGTTCGGAGGCGCCGTGGTCAGCTACGTTTTGTCATTCAGCTTCCTGGCAGGCGCGATAATTTGGGGTTTCCTGTCGGCCCTGCTCATCACACTGGCCACTCGGAAGAGGCAAATAGGCGCCGACGCGGCCATAGGCATCATCACCACCGCCAGCTTCGCTCTGGGCATAGCTCTAATCAGCAGGTACAAGACCTTCACCCGCGACTTCGAGGCGGCCTTGTTCGGAGACATCGTCGGAGTGTCCCAGGGAGACCTGCTGGCGATCGTCGTCGTCACCGCCGCCACCCTGGTTATAGTCTTCCTGGGATACAAGCTATTTCTCTTCTCCACATTCGACCAGGACGTGGCGTCCTACTACGGAGTGCCTACAGCCTGGGTGGACGCCATGTTCTCCCTCGTGCTTGCCGCCACTATAGTTGTGTCCATGCAGGTGTTGGGCGTAACCCTCATAGCCGCCGCAATAGTCATACCTCCGGTGGTCGCCCGACTGTTGACCAACAGTTTCAGGAGCATGGTCCTGCTTTCTACGGGAATTGGGGCCGCGTGCGGGCTGGCGGGAATCTATATAAGCTGGTTCATTGACGTGTCGTCAGGAGCCAGCGTCGTGTTGCTTTCGGCGTTCATATTTGTCGTCGTGCTGACGGTGACCAGCTTGAAAGGGCGTCTGTCCGGGCATCGCGGCAGAGCCAAGCGTCCAACTCCAGCGACCCAGTCCATCTCCGTGGACTGACCCCGCCCTCGCTGTAGAGAGCCGCCGTTTGACCGGCGCCTCCGCCGTCCGTAGAATTGCCCCAAATCCCTGTTTTGGAGGCGCGCTGTGGTCAGTCAAAGCCCTAACAGCAAACCCATCGACGTCATGGCAGCAGACCACGCAGGCCGTACACCGGCCCAGTCCAGCCGACCCGTTGTGTTGGGTTCCCAGGGAATCGTATCGTCAGGGCATTGCCTGACGTCCATGTCCGCCGCTCGGATGCTCCTCAGCGGCGGCAACGCATTCGACTCCGCCGTCGCGGGCGGATTTGCGGCGGCAGTGGTGGAGCCCGCGGCGTCGTATACGCTGTGCTCCGAGGGGACCTTCATGGTCTACCATGCCGGCAGCGGCCGGGTCCAGGCCCTAAGCGGCCAGGGCACGGCGCCTGGAAAGGCCACGATAGACCTTTTCGAAAGCAAGGGTCTGGACAAGATTCCCACGGGCCCAGGCCCCAACGCAGAGCTGTCGTTCACTATCCCCGGGATCGTGGACGCTCTGCTTCTGATGCTGGAGCAGTATGGAACGAAAACTCTCGCGGAGACTTTGGCCCCTGCCCTGGAATACGCCCAGCAGGGCATGCCCATGTACGACAAGCTCCGCCAAAGTCTCATGTCAACCGCGACCCAGGACCAGTTCCGCCTCTACCCTCCGGGCGGACTGGACGTTTTCTACCTGGACGGAGAGGCTCCAACCGTGGGACAACCTTTGCGGCAACCTCAGCTAGGGGCCACCCTCCAGGCGCTTATAGACGCGGAGCGGGCATGTTCAGGCTCCAGGCTCGACGGAATCGCGGCGGCCAGAGAGGCCTTCTACCGGGGGCCCATAGCCGAAACCATCGTCCGATGCGCACAGAGCGTCGGAGGACTCTTCAGCGTCGAGGACCTGGCTTCCTATCGAGCTTCCTTCGACGAACCCGTCAAGACCGACTTCATCGGTTTCGAGGTTTTCGGCCAGCCCACATGGACGCAGGGAGCCGTGCTGCTCCAGGCCCTGAACATCCTGGAGGGATTCGATCTGAAGTCCATGGGCCACAATTCCGCCGACTACATCCACACTGTTGCCGAGGCGTTGAAGCTGGCCTTCGCCGACAGAGAACATTTCTACGGCGACCCGAAGTTCTCAACCGTCCCCATAGACGGCCTCCTTTCCAAGGAGTACGCCAAGACCCGCGCTGCGCTAATTGATGCCTCAAGGGCCATGCCGGAGATGCCCGAGCCGGGGGACCCCTGGAAGTTCTCAAGTCTTTCCAGCAACGGGGCCAGCCGGACCGTTGCCATCCCTGCAGGTGGAACGGCTTCCAAAGGCGACGAGCAAGGAACAACCCACTTTGCCGTCATTGATAGGGACGGCAACATGGTTGCTGCGACGCCCAGCGGCGGAGTGTGGGGAAAGTCGGTGTACTTCCCGGAAATCGGCTGCGCTCTGAGCACCAGAAGCGAAATGTTCGTGTTGGAACGAGGTCACCCCAACGGTCTGGAAGGCGGCAAACGCCCCCGCACTACCCTGGTCAACTACCTTGTGGCAAAGAACGGAGTCCCGTTTATGACCGCGGGCTGCCCCGGAGGAGACGCCCAGGCCCAGGCAAACCTGCAACTCATCCTGAATTCCCTGGTGTTCGGCATGGACCCACAGGAGGCTGTGGAGGCTCCCCGTTTCGCGACCCAGACCCTGATTAACTCCTTCTATCCCAGGGTGTACCTGCCGGGCCAGCTCAACGTGGAGAAGGGGACGCCTGCCGACGTCCAAGCCGAGCTGGAGACACGGGGGCATAAAGTCACCGAGGTGAACGCATCGGGCACAGGAGCTGTCGTGACACGCAGAGACCCAGAGTCCGGCGCCATGGCCGCCGGGGCCGACCCCCGCCGGGACACCTATGCCATAGGCTGGT
>DAOUJI010000120.1:0-11509 GCA_034422875.1 Dehalococcoidia bacterium
GGCCAGGCCGCAGGGGCGCTGCACTTCTCCAGCCTCTCCTCCAACGGCAGCGACTCGTCCCAGTGATAGGCGATGATGCGCCTGCCGTTCCAGTGGCTGGCTTCCTCGGAAGCAATCCATACTATGGGGGCCTGCATCACTTCGGGTTGAATGAGGAGGTCGCGGGTTCGTCCTTCGGGCACCGCAACCATATTGGTGGCCGTGGCTCCTCCCGGAGTGAGAACGTTGGCGGTGACTCCCGTCCCCTCCAGGTCCTGGGCCATGATGGACACCAGGGCTTCGTGCCCGGCTTTGGACGGCCCGTAAGGCGCTCCTCCCTTGCGCCACATAGTGTCCATGCTGGTGGTGACTCCGATTATGCGTCCAAACCCTTGCTGAATCATGTGGTCGGCGACGGCGTGGCACATTATGAACGGCCCGTTCAGGTTCACCGCCACAACCCGCAGCCAGCCTGAGGGGTCGATGTCCCAGAAGTCGGCCCGAGTGCCGGAAGGGTCGGGAGAGGCAAACCCGCCCGAACGCAGGGTGATTCCCGCGTTGTTGACCAGGATGTGCAGCCCGCCCATCTCCCGGACAGTCCGTTCGACGGCCTGAGTGGCCGATTCTGGGTCCGTCACGTCGGCGATGATGGGGAGGACCGAATCGTCTCCGCCCAACTCGCGCATGTCGTTGGACGACTGGTCCAGCCAGTCCTGGTTGATGTCCAGCATTGCGACGCGGGCCCCGGCCCGCACGAGCCCTTCGGTGATGGCCCGCCCCATGCCTATGGGACTGGCCGCTCCTGTCACGATGGCGACTTTCCCCTGCAACACTCCCTCTGACGTTGTCATAGACCGCTCCTTCGACGCTAGGTTGAGATTGTCTAGTATAAGAGTCCGATGCCATAGGGCTACGATTGGCGTGGTGTGCCGCCTATCTACGATAGCGGCGGTCGCGCACTCCTGCCTTCGTGATACCAGTGGGAATATACCGGCGGTCGAAGGCGTTTCGCCACGATAGAACATTGCTCTCTTTGATCCACTTTTGGGAAAGCATAAATTTAACTTGAGCTAGCTCCACGATGTTCTTCTTGGTTCCAACAATAAATGGGACTATTGCTTTCTTCTTCTCTGGATCCGACTTGCCAATAAGGCTAACAAGGATTTTAGCCACCACATATTGTCGAATAAGTTGATGTACTAGGACGTTCTCGCCGACAGTGCCAAAGTCACTTTCGTCCTTGGCTTCGCCTATGTAGAGATGGCGTGGCGTTTCCAAGACAATGTCTATCTCGGTGTTCCTAAGGTTGTTGAATAGCTTGACTTCAGCTTCTTTGCCACCCACATGATAATTCCAATCATTTGGCAATTTCAGGCCCGGAAATTTGTCGACCCGCTCACGAAGGTCATGGAATTGGCTTATATTCTTATAAAGGTTCGCAAGATTCTGGGGCGTGGGGCCTGGCTGTTTATCCATTTTAGCTTTGTTGATGTAGTCCCGTATGCCCTTCCAGAACAGTTCCAGCTTGATCTGCCTGGCTAGAGTGTCTTTAGGCTCGCCCAGTCTCACCGCGAATGCCTTTCGAGCGTTGCCGTTCCTAAACAACGTGGCGAAACGCTCTGCGGTTTTCCAATTCTCCGTCCGATTGTCGATGCCTAGAATCCCCATAGCTTCGAGTCCTCCAGTTTGTCGTGGCCCAATTATATGCTAAATTAACCGGAACGGGGTCTAAATGTAGTATTCAGTGAACCGACGCCGGGAGTTTATGTCGATGGTTTCCCACAGGAGTCAGCAGCTTTCCAAGTCCAGGTACATGGCGGGCCGCCAATGCCTGAAACGCCTCTACCTGGAAACGTACCGCCGAGAGCTGGCTGATGAGGTAGACCAGGCTCAACAGGCAAGGTTCGACGCGGGGACCGAGGTGGGAGAACTGGCTAGACAGCGGTTTCCTGGCGGCAGGCTGGTGGCTGAGGAATACTATGAACATGAGCAGGCGGTCAGGACAACCGAGCGACTGCTGCGCTCCGTCCCAGTCCCTCCTCTATACGAGGCCGCCTTCAACTTTGAGGGAGTCAGGACCAGGGTTGACGTGCTCCATAAGAGCGACGGACCTGGATTCGACATGGTGGAGGTCAAGTCGTCCACCAGCGTCAAGCCGGAGAACGTCGCCGACGTGGCAATTCAGATGCACGTGTTGGAAGGGTCGGGCGTTCCCCTGGACCGGGCCTGGCTGATGCATACTAACAACACCTACGTCTACGAGGGAGGCCCCTACGACTTGGAGCAGTTGTTCTCCCTGGTGGATGTCACCGAGCAGGCCCGTGCCTTTGCTGCCGACAATATCGAGGGCGACTTGGCCAGTATGTGGGAGGCTTTGCGGCTGGACGCAGAGCCTGAGATCGAGACGGGCGGCCACTGCAACAAGCCGTACACATGCAACTTCTTCGGATACTGTCACCAAAACGAACCGGAGCATCCCGTCAGGCAGTTGCCTAACTTGAGAGAGGCGCTACGGACACGGCTGAGGGAAGCGGGCATCGGTGCCATAGGAGACATCCCGCACAACTTTCCCGGCCTCAACGAGAGGCAGAGGCGGGTGCGTGACGGCGTGGTCACTGGGCAACCCTTTGTCGGCCAGGACCTAGGTGTGGCTTTGAACGAGATCGCTTATCCGGTGAGCTTCATGGACTTCGAGACTGTCGGGCCCGCGCTTCCGCTTTACGTTGGCACGAGACCATACCAGACGATTCCATTTCAATGGTCACTGCATATACGAGGCGCGGACGGAATCATGACTCACCGGGAGTTCCTAAACGACGACGCTGACGACCCCAGAGAGAGGTTTGTTGTCACTTTGTTGGACTCCATCCCTGTCGAGGGGAGCGTCGTCGTGTACTCCGGTTACGAAAAGGGCATCCTGACGGCCATGGCTGACTTGTTTCCTCAGCATAGAAGCCGCTTGGAGGCTTTATGCGCCCGGCTGTTCGACTTGTTGGAAGTTGTCAGGGGACACTACTACCATCCACAGTTTCACGGGAGTTTTTCTCTGAAATCGACGCTGCCGGCGTTGGCGCCAGACCTGGCCTATACGGACCTGGAGATACAGGGCGGAGACGTGGCCTCTGTCGAATACACCCGCATGATTGCAGACGACACTCCAGACTCCGACAAGGCACAAATCAGGGACTCATTGTTGGCCTACTGCAAGCGGGACACGGAAGCTATGATCCGAGTCCTCGACGCCTTGAAAGCGGAGGCCAAGGGAACGGGAGGCCTCACTCGGTAAGGGTTCAGTTGGCTCTACCTGCAGGGGAAGGGCTGACCTGAACCTCAACCAACTCGAAAGTCGTTGACACCACCGGGGCTGGGTCGCTGTATTCGGCCAGGATTTCGGCCTCACGCCTTGTTGGCGGTTGATTGTGGTGAGCCATCGCTTCCTCAAGCGACATAGGAGTTTCAGGCAATGGTTCTCCCTGCTCTTCCATCCCTTCTACGTGAAAAGCGATGGCCTCCCGAATCATGCTTTGAATCTCATCCCAAGTCTTGCCAGTGCTGATGCAGCCAGGCAGGTCCGGCACATACGCCCCGTAGTTGTTGGGCATGCGCTCGAAGACTACTACGTATTTCACCTTCATAGTCTTAACTCTGGCTTCGCAAAGAGCGCTCAACTAGATTGACTGCCGCTGCCTTTAGTTTCAAACCGTAGCCGGAGACGCCTATCGGGCCGGGATGTAGGCGGAGAACCAGTCGATGGTTTCGGCCATCACCTCGCTCAATGCCGGCTCCTGGTAGACCTCGTAGTGGCCGTAACCCTTCAGTGTGACCAGCTTCTTGGGTTCCCCTGCGCGGTTGTACAGCTCCTCCGACTCCTCAGGGAGAACTATGCGGTCGTCGTCCGTGGTGATGAAGAGGATGGGCCTGGGCGAAATCTTGTCCACAATCCATTCGGGGTTGAAACCAAGCGTCTCGTCCACGTACTCCATGGGCAGCGAGTTGATGGCGGACGGGTTGTTCCTGCGGGCGGCCATCGAAAGCTCCAAGGACTGGCGGTCGGGCAGCAGGATGTAGTTTCGGTCAGCCATCTCAGATTCCCCGGTGAGAGCCCTCTGCTCCCGGTCCCGTTTGGAGTGTTCCAGCAGGTCGAACCACTCGTCCACCCGCCTCACGCGGCTCATCCAGCGTATGCCGTGGCCCACTCCCACCACGCTTACGATGCACTTGGCCCGCGGGTCTACGGCGCCCACCCAGGAGACGGTGGCGCCGCCGTAGCTGGTGCCGTACAGCCCTATCCTTTCGGGGTCCACTTCCGGTTGAAGCCCCAGGAAGGTCATGGCTGCCTGAACGTCGGCAACTCTGCTGTAGGGGGCCAGACGGCTCTTTTGGCCCTGGCTGTCGCCCCACCCCTTGTAGTCGAATGTCATGGCCACGTATCCGGCCTCGTTCAAATAAGCGGCGTTGTCGGGAAGGTACAGGTCTTTGACCCCGGTGTATCCGTGGCAGAGGAGGACGGCGCCCCGCCGCTCGCCGGGTTCCATGTCATCGGGGGTGTAGACGTCTCCAACCAGCATCATGCCTTCACTGTAGAACGTAACGGCTCGTTTCAACTTCATCCTCCCTTGGCGGTCATTGGGGGCCTTTCCGGTAGTCGGCAGAAGTATAGCACAGGGGGAGTGAGCTTCTGGGATAACATAATGTCTTGCGGCCCTTGAAAAACGTGCAGGGGCCTGCCAAGATAAGGAACATGCGAATAGGCCTCTTCGAGTTCAACGAACCCCTTCCGGAACTTAATGAGCCCCACGCCATCTCGATCCTGCGTCCCTGGGTGAACGTCGGCAGAGTGGGCACCCTGTCGCTGGCCCGCCTTGAACGCCACTTCTCCGCCAAGAGCCTGGGCAAGCTGTTCAGGCCGGGCATGGTCTACGACTTTACGCGCTACCGTCCCCGCTCCCGACTTGTCGGAGACCGACGGGAGATGACCATACCCAACAGCACGGTCAGCTATTCCCTGAGGGAAAACGGTCCCGACCTGCTTTTCATGAACCTGCGGGAACCCCATCTGATGGGCGAGGACTACGTGGACTCGGTGCTGGAGATATTGGGAACGTTGGGCGCCAAACGCTATTGCATGATCGGCGGGATGTACGACGTAGTGCCCCACACGCGTCCGTTGCTTGTATCCGGGGCGAGCACTGGGAGCCAGGCTTCGGAAGACGCCAAACGTATGAAGCTCCAACCCAGCAGTTACCAGGGCCCCACCAGCATCATGTCCTTGATCGGGCAGGAAGCCGCCAAGAAGGGGATCGAAAACATGAGTTTCGTAGTCCACTTGCCCCAATACGTTCAGTTGGAAGAGGACTACGCGGGAGTTGCCCGGCTAATGGAAATGGTCTGTTCTCTGTACGGCCTGCCCCAGCACCTTGCCGACAAGGAACGGGGCGAGAGGCAGTACAAGGAGCTAACGTCCGCCGTGCAGAGAAATCCAGAGCTTCAGGACATCCTGGTCCAGCTAGAGCGTCAGTACGACTCGCGATCTCAGCGGGAGGCGGAGGATGAAACGCTGCCTCCGCTGTCTCCAGAGGTGGAGCGGTTCCTCCGGGAAGTGGGCGATTTGGGCGAGGAGGAGAACTCCTAGCTTACGTTCCTAAGTTCTTTTGGCAGAACGAAAGAAACGTTCTCTTCCACCCCGTCTATAGTGGTCACCGATTCCGGGTGCAGGGCGGTAATCACGTCGTCCACCAGGTTCTCAGGTGTCGAGGCTCCCGAGGTTACGCCCACCTTTGACACGTTGTCGAACCAGGAATCGACTATGTCCTCCGGCCCGTTGATGAGGTAGGCCGGTGTGCCTCGCGCCTCCACGACTTCCCTGAGCCTGTTGCAGTTCGAGCTGTTCTGAGCTCCTATCACCAGAACTGCGTCCACCAGTTGGGCCAGCGCCTTGGCCGCCTCTTGCCGGTTGGTCGTGGCGTAGCAGATGTCGGCCCTCGTTATTGCGTCGGGGAAGGCCTCACTGATTTGGTCCACCGTTTCCTGGGTGTCGTCCACCGAAAGAGTGGTCTGGGTCAGCACCACCACCGGTGTCTCGCGTTCCCACTCAGGAAGTTCCATTGTGTCCCGCTCGTCCACCAGGGACATAGGCACCTGGCCCATGGTCCCGCGGACTTCCTGGTGTCCCCGGTGCCCTACCAGGACCACCTTACGCCCCTCCCTGTGGTATTTCCTGGCTTCGTTGTGGACCCTCGTTACCAACGGACAAGTGGCGTCGATGACCTTGAGATTTCGGGCTGACGCCTTCTCGAAGTCGTCGGGAGGAGAGCCGTGGGCGGAGAAGACGACGACGGACTCTTCCGGTATTTCCTCCACGTTCTCCACAGTGACGGCGCCCTTGTTTTCCAGGCTTGCCACCACATATGGGTTGTGGACGATTTCATGCTTCACATAGACGGGGGCGCCGAACTTCTTGAGGCACAGTTCAACGATGTCCACTGCGCGCACGACTCCGGCGCAGAACCCTCTGGGCAAGGCCAGAATAACTTCCATACGGCGGCCCCTCCTCCAGTATCTTGCCAGGCCATTATATAGTATGCGTCCGTCTAATCCCAAATCCGGTGTGCAGCGGCCGTAGCCAAGAACCTTGGGCTGCTCTGGGTCACAGTTGGCCAAAGACGGGAACATCAGCTTTCATTGACACTAAATTCCGCCCGATGTTAACATGAGGCCCAAATCGGGGCGGGTATGGCGCCGCCTCGACGATGGGAACCGGGGATGCGGGGCGCCCTTTAGACCTGCAGGCCTCTTTACTGAAGTTGATGGGCGTTTAAGTTTGCGAGAAGCGCCGGATGCCTGAAGATTTTGACTTTCGCTGGGCGGCGGTAATACTGTCGCTCATCATAGGATTTCTAGCCATCGGCGGGATGTTCGCCGCTTCTGCCTTCATTTCCTCCAGGCGCAAGTCGGAAGCCAAGCTAACCCCCTACGAATGCGGAATTCCCGCCGCTCCATTCCGGTGGTCGCAAATCAACCTCCGGTACTACGTCTTCGCAATACTCTTTCTCATATTTGATGTCGAGGCCGTGTTCCTGTTCCCTTGGGCGGTGGTCTTCCTCGACGTCAGCGACGTGGCCTTCTACGCCATGCTGATATTCCTGGTCGTGTTGGGGTTCGCCATACTCTACGGTTGGCGAAAAGGAGTCCTTGAGTGGTCGAGATAAACCGCCCCTACCTAAAAGGGGACCCTGGCGCCATAGGCGAAGGGCAAGGCAACACGCCCGGGCCCAGTCTGTTTGACCGGGCGATGCCCGGCGTGGTCACGGCCAACGCCGAGCAGCTTTTCGCAATGGCCCGCAAGTCCTCCCTCTGGACGCTGACATTCGGCCTGGCCTGCTGCGCCATAGAGATGATGTCCACCTACATGGCCCACCACGACCTGGACCGTTTCGGGGTGGTCACATGGCCCTCTCCCCGTCAGTCCGACGTGATGATTGTCGCTGGCACGGTGGTCAAGAAGATGGCCGAGCCAATAAAGCTGCTTTACGAGCAGATGCCCGAACCCAAGTGGGTCATCGCTATGGGCAGCTGCGCCACCAACGGAGGGCCTTACTACCGCTCCTACTCGGTGGTGATGGGCGTGGACCACATCATTCCCGTCGATGTCTACGTCCCGGGATGCCCGCCGAGGCCCGAAGCTCTAATGCAAGGCGTCCTGAAGCTCCAAGAAAAAATAATGACGGACTCCAAAACAAGTGTCGGAAAGGCCTAATCCCTCCGCCCATTCCGACGAGCCCACGGAAGCCGCCCTGGGCGGCAAGGCCCAGGCATTGCTCGACCTGGCCATAGAGTCACTTCCGGGACTTTCGCCCATCCCCGGAGCAGTCGACAGCCGCCCTCAAATCACCGTCAAGCCTTCGGAGATCGTGGAAGCCTGCCGCATCCTGAAAGACGCCCCTGGCCTGTCCTTCAATATGTTGCTTTGTCTCGCCGGAGTGGACTACGAGGAACGGTTCGAGGTGGTCTACGTACTCCTCTCGTTGGAGCATGAGAACACTCTGGTGGTCAAGGTCGAATTGCCCTACGACGACCCGCGAGTCCCCACCGTCACACCGATTTGGCGGGCTGCCGGATGGTACGAGCGTGAGGCCCATGACCTGTTTGGAATAGTCTTCGAAGGCTCCCCGGACCTTTCTCCCTTGGTGCTGTACGAGGGATTCGAAGGGCATCCGGGAAGGAAATCTTTCCCGTTCCATGAGTACGCCGAATACTAAACTTGAGAAGGTGGTCTTAACCGCCCGTATGCACATATCAGAGGATGCCGCCGTAGCGTCGCTGGAATCATTGTCCCTGGAAGGGGCGGGGACGACCGTGTCAGAGGCCCAGGACGATCTTGTGCTGAAGCTTTCCGCCTGGATTCAGGAAAATGACGGGCGGGGCGAACTGGAGCAGGCCTTGCTGGAGGCTGGGTTCGAGAACGTCGACGAAGAGACCGAAGTCCATCTGGAATTCGAGGAAGGGTAGCGCCGTAATTTCATGGTTGATGCGCCACGCAGACTTGACATAGAAGACGCCGAGCCCCTGGACATGGTGGTCAACATGGGGCCGCAGCACCCCTCGACCCACGGCGTATTCAGGATGGTGCTGTGGGTGGACGGAGAGAAGATAGTCAAGGTGGAGCCCTACATAGGCTACCTCCACCGGGGCTCGGAGAAGCTGTGTGAGGGGGAGCAGTACCACCAGGTGGTCACCCTGTTCGACCGGCTGGACTACATATCCAACTTCAACAACGAGCTTGTATATGTTCGGGCCGTGGAGAAGCTGATGGGGCTGGAAGTCCCGGACCGGGCCGAATACATACGCGTCATTCTCTGTGAGCTCAACCGCATCGCGTCCCACTTGTTGTTTGTGGGCACCATCGGCCTGGACGCAGGCGCTATGACGCCGATCATGTTCTCGTTCCGAGGGCGGGAGCGTCTCCAGGCCGTGTTCGAGGCGGTGAGCGGGGCGCGCATGATGCACAACCACTTCCGAGTGGGAGGCGTCAAGGAAGACCTGCCGGACAACTTCAACGAGTTGATGGATGGGTTGATGGTCGACCTGAAGGCCGACATCGAGGAATGCGACAAACTTCTGACCTACAACGAAGTGTTCGTCGCCCGGTGCAAGAACGTTGGGCCAATCAACGCCGCGGACGCCATCGACTACGGCATGACCGGACCGTGCCTCAGGGCCAGCGGTGTGCCCTACGACGTTCGGAAGGCTGAGCCGTATTCCCTGTACGACCGTCTAGATTTCCAGATTCCCACCGGCATCGACGGGGACTCCTGGGAACGCTACTACGTCAGGCTCCAGGAGATGTACCAGTCCTACAGCATCATCCAGCAGGCCATGGAACAGATGGAACCGGGGCCAGTGTCTACGATGGGCCGCAGGCTTATACGGCCTCCTAAGGGGGATGTATACGTACGTTCTGAAAACCCAAGGGGAGAGATAGGCGTCTATCTGGTCAGCGACGGCACCGACAAGCCCTACCGGTTGAAGGTGCGGCCTCCCTCCTTCTGCAACTTGAGCGCCCTGGAGCACATGCTGGAGGGCGCGTGGGTGGCGGACTCCGTAGTCATACTGGGGTCCCTCGACATAGTCCTGGGAGAGGTGGATAGGTAAGGCGCCGCAATGGACTGGTTGGACTTCATCCTCATCATCGCCGGGCTGTTGATTCTCTTTACGGCCCTTTCAGTGGTCGTCCTTTCGCTCACCTGGCTGGAAAGGAAGACCCTGGGGCGCCTGCAACGGCGGCTGGGGCCCACCCGCACAGGCCCGATGGGGCTTATGCAGCCCATCGCCGACGCGGTGAAGCTGGTCCTGAAGGAAGACTTGATCCCCTCATGGGCGGACAAAGCCGTCTTCTGGGTCGCTCCCCTGGTGGTGTTGGTGCCGTCGTTCATGATCTGGGTCACCATCCCCGCCGCCGAGAACCTGGTCCTCAGAAACCTGGATATGGGCCTGTTCTACATCATCGCCTTCTCGGTGGTGACCATTCTGGGACTTGTGCTGGCTGGATGGGGTTCAGCCAACAAGTATGGAACGTTGGGGGGACTGCGCTCGGCTGCCCAGTTGGTCAGCTACGAGATACCGGTGATTATGGTGGTCATCGCAGTCGCCATGCTGGCGCAATCGTTGGACCTGCAGGTCATCACTATGAGCCAGACTCCCGCCGACCACCCCAACATCGTAGAGAAAAACTCCATAGAGTTGCCATTTGCTGTTCTCCAGCCGCTGGGGTTGGTCATATTCCTGGTGGCGGGTCTGGCCGAGCTTGGGCGCATTCCCTTCGACATATACTTCGCCGAGTCGGAGATCGTCGGAGGCCCATTTGTAGAGTACAGCGGCGCTCACTGGTCGGTCTTTTTCCTGGCCGAGTACATGAACACCTTTGCCATCGCGGCATTGACGACCCTCCTGTTCCTGAGCGGTTGGGAAGGTCCTGGACTTCCCGGCTGGCTCTGGTTCCTGCTGAAGACCTATCTGGTGATTCTGGTCATCTTCTGGATAAGGGGCACCTTCCCAAGGCTTCGAATAGACCAGCTGATGGCGTTCGCGTGGCAGGTGGCAGTGCCCCTGTCCTTCGCGAACATAGTCATCACCGGAATCTATCTGTTCTACGATTGGCCCTGGTGGAGCCTGACGCTCATGTCCCTTTCGCTCACCGTTGTCATAGGGTATTTCATACAAAAGAAGCTGACGGAGCCGGCAAGGAAAGTGGCGGAACTGTATGCGCGGCGAACGGGGCCTCAACCGGCTTCCGGCGCCGCTGACTGAGACGAGTCTACACGATAGGAAGAGGGCATCCGATGATAGGTGGAATAAAGGGAATGTTGGTGACCCTGGTCTCGACGATGAGAGGGTTGAGGAAGCCTGTCACTGCTCAGTACCCGGGAGAGCATCTCCCCGTCCAGCCCCGGTATATGGGGTTCCCGGCGCTGACGTGGGACTCGGAGGTGGAAGAACCCTATTGCACGGCCTGCATGGTGTGCATACGGAACTGTCCCACCCACTGCATGACCGCCTCCATGAAGGACAACCCCCTCCACCAGGAAGGCAAAAGCTCCCGCCGGAAAATCGTTGACGAGTTTGAGATAAATCTCAACAGGTGTATACTCTGCGGGATTTGCGTCGAGGTGTGCAACTTCGACGCAATTGTTATGAGCCACGAACACGAGATGAGCACCTACCAGCGCAACGGGGACAGGCTGGACTTGCAGCCCTTGCTGGACATGGGTGTGAAGTTCCAGCGGGACACCAACTGGGAGCCGCCTTCTAAGAAGGCCAAGCAGGCTCAAGCAGACGCGAAAAAAGAGGAAGCAGCCAGCTAGGATGTCCGAGTTTCTGTTTGGCCTGGCGACCTTCCTGACCCTGGGCGGCGGACTTGGAATGGTGGCGACCCGCAATGTCGTTCATGCCGCCCTGTTTCTGCTGGTGTCGCTGGCGGCAGTGGCGGGCATATACCTGCTGGTGTTCGCCGAGTTCCTTGCTCTCGTGCAGG
>DAOUJI010000121.1:0-12162 GCA_034422875.1 Dehalococcoidia bacterium
TGAAGGCAATGGGCGTCCATGGTTATGACACGGCTCCTGATAATGTCCGACTGTTGCCTGAACGCTTAACGACGCCGTTGTCTTGGAAGAAACCCCGCCACGTCTTCGTGAACAGCATGGCCGACGTGTTCCATCATGATGTCCCCTTCACCTTTGTAAATGACATGTTCTCGGTGATGAATGAGGCCGCGTCCACCCATGGGCACGTGTTCCAAGTCTTGACCAAAAGACCCGGAAGGGCTGTGGACTGGTGGCAAAAAAGCGGACAAAGCGTTCTGAATGGTTGGCCGCCCAACGTTTGGATTGGGACGTCAGTCGAAAGCCAGAAGTACGCTCCCAGACTGACCGTATTGGCCCGTCTGCCGGCTCCGATACGGTTCGTGTCTGCTGAGCCGTTGCTGGAACGGATTGACCTGAGTCGGTGGCTTGGGGAAGGAACATTGCAGTGGGTGATAGTCGGTGGAGAAAGCGGGCCTGGTGCAAGGAGCATGGACCTGGACTGGGTGCGTGTTCTGCGTGACCAATCGACTGAGGCTGGTGTGCCGTTCTTCCTTAAGCAGCTTGGCGGGGCGAGAAAAAAACGGGGCGGTGATGCCGCCGTAATAGACGGCGTCCAATGGCGCCAAATGCCGCTCGGAAGTCAGTAAGTTCCGTGGCCCAGATGTCGTTCGGCGGGCAATGGACGCTGGAAAAACTGGGAATACTCGGGCGGGTGCCCGCAGGGCCATACCTATCGCAGACTACATTCTAAATCGTTGGTGATGAACGGCGTTAGAGTGGCTGAACCCTCAGTCTACTACGAACCGGCGGGCTCCGGGGCGGGCGCACGGCCTCTCTCAGCCAGCTTGGCCAGAAGGATGCCGACCTCGTAGAGGAGGATTAGAGGCGCCGCCACCAGGGACTGGCTGATTGGGTCGATGGTTGGCGTAATGAACGCTCCGATGATGAACGCTATGACGATCCAGTGGCGCCTCCACCTGGCGAAACCCTTGGACGAGACTACCCCAAGCTTCGCCAGGAGGAACATCACAAAGGGCGTCTCGAACACCACACCCATCCAGAACAGCAGCCTGAGCACGATGCCGACAGAGTTGGATATGCGGATTTGAGGAGTTGCCAGGTCAGTTCCCCAACCGATGAGAAAATCGATGGCCCTGGGGATCAGTATGTAATATGCGAAGAGGGTTCCTCCGGCGAAAGCGAGGACGGCTCCGGGCATGAAGGAGAACAAGTAGCGGCGCTCTCTAGGAGTCAATCCCGGGGCAACGAACAGGATTATCTGGTACAGCACCATGGGGAAGGCGCCAACCAGGCCCGCGACGAACGACACTTTCATGGTGACGCCGAGGGTCTCGGTCAGTTCGGTCGATATAAGACCGGCCTCGCCTCCCGTGGCAGGCCCCAAGCCCACCGGACCCATCAACGCTTCGATTATCTGTTGGTGGAAACTGAAGGCGATGACGGTGGTGATCACCACCGTTGCGCCCGATATGAGGACCCTTTTGCGGAGGTCTCGAAAGTGGGCAGTCAGGGACTGTTCCTGGTCCCTCAACGCTCCTCCTCGGCCTCCGAGTCTTTTGTCGGTTCACTGATAGGAGGCCTGCGGTCGGCGGTACTGCGGTTAGCAGGGGGCTCCTGGTTGATATTTCGTTCCTCTTCCTCTGCCATCCTCGAAAGGTCGGTGAAGGCGCGGCGCACCTCTCCAAAGACTTTGCCCACGTTCCGTGCCATCCCGATGGTCTTCCCTGGGCCCAGGACGACCAGGGCCACGGCCAGGACTATCAGGAGCTCGTAGGGTCCCATTCCGAAAAAGTTCAACGCATCACTCTACCGGGCAATTTGCGCATTCCGGGGGACGTTCCACTGCGCTAGACGGCAACCCCGCTTTGACCAGCATGTCAGCCAGCAGACAAGTGGGCAGTCCCATGACGTTATTGTAACAGCCTTCCAAAAGAGAGCCAGGATGGAAGTCACGGTCCTGTATAGCGTAGCCGCCCGCCTTGTCCATGGGTTCGCCCGATCCGATGTAAGCTTCCATCTCCTCGTTGGAGTAGTCCCGCATCATGATTCGGCTGCTCTTGCTGGACACGGCTTCACCCTTGGGCCCTACTACTGCCACTCCCGTGTAGACGTCGTGCTCTCTACCCCTTAACGCCCTCAGCATCAAACGGGCTTCGTCGAAACTCGCAGGTTTGCCGAGAATGTGGTCATTCAACGACACTACGCTGTCTGCGCCGATGACTATCCTGCCACCCCAATCATCGTAAACGCTCCGCGCCTTTGCCAGGGCGAGCCGCTCTACCAGATGGCACGGCGATTCCCCTGGCCGAGGGTCCTCGTCCACGGAAGGCGCCGCAACCTCAAACGAGGTTCCCATATGCGTCATAAGCTCTCTGCGGCGGGGAGACGTGGACGCCAGCACAGGCGAAAGCTCAATAGCTGCTTCGTTGGGCGGCGTGGACGGGCCCCTCAAGGTGAGCACGGCGACGCACTCCACGTGGTGAGTCTGCGGGAACATGTCCACGGGCTGGACGGACTCCAGGTGGAAGGGCCCCTGGCACAGCGCCGCCAGGTCCCTGCTCAACGTGGCGGGTTCGCAGGAGACGTAGACAATCCTGCGCGGCTTGAGGTCAACGAGAGCTTCCAGGACCCTTTGATGGCAGCCAGCCCGTGGCGGGTCGAGGACCACGCCGTCCGGAGTCTCCGTCAGGCTGCCTAGGGCGTCCTCAGTCCTGGCCTGCACCAGCTCGATGTTGTCCATTTCTGCGATATTGGTTTGGGCGTCCTGTATAGCTGAGGCCGACTCCTCGATAGCGATGACCTTACGGCACTGGTCCGCCACTAGGACGGCGAACGCCGCGACGCCCGCGTAGGCGTCGACTACGGTTTCTTGTCCGGTGAGCCGCAGTCCTTCCCTGACCAGTCGGGCCAGGGCTTCTGCCTGTTTGGTGTTCACCTGGAAGAAGGAGGAGGCTGCAACTCGGAACCTGCGGCCCTCAAGAGAGTCGGTGTAGCGCTTCTGTCCAGATTCAACCTGGACGTCCGGGTTTTTCAGTAGAGGCTGTATCAGGTAGTCTCCCGACTCCGTGCCGTATCTGATGGACAACTGAGAGGTCTCAGCCGCCTTGCGCTGTAGATGGGCCAGCGTTCGGTTGATCCAGGGGTGCATCAACATGCAGCTCTGCACTGGTACGAACCGCCTGCTTTCGCGGTTGACAAAGCCCAGCTCTCCCCACTTCCTTCCAACAGTGAACCTGGCGTGGTTCCGGTAGCCGAACTCCTCAGGGGAGGCTAAGGTCGGCTCGACCGGGGCTTCGGGCAACCCGGCTTGGGCGAGGGCCTCGACCACGATCTCCCGCTTAATCTCCAGTTGACGCCGGTACTCCACGTGCTGCCACTGGCATCCGGTGCATGGGCCGAAATAGGGGCAAAGCGGGACTCTCCGGTCCGGAGATGCCTTCAGGGTCTCCACAACCTGCGCTGCGACCTTGCCCTTCCGGTCTCTAATAATCTCGACCACGGCCTCTTCCCCTGGGATTCCTCCCAGGACGTGTAACTCTTCGCCGTCCACCAGGGCTATCGCATCTCCCGAATCGCCCCAGCGGTCCAGTTCCACGGTGAGTCGTTGTCCTATGCGGTTGGACTTAGTCATGGGCTTGCTGCGTCCCTCACTATAACCCCAAGCGCCGGGAACCGCCAAGGCAGCCAGAGGCCCAATAGGTTGACCGGGGCAAGGGGGGCGTATACACTTGAATTTGGATGCGATCCAATTTGAGGTGAGCACGGCGCGGGCGTTCGTACTGAGGCGTCCACATACGAAGGAGACATAGATGGCTGGACCTGTTGCGGTAACCGATTCGGACTTCGAAGAAAAGGTAGTTAAGTCGGACTTGCCCGTCTTAGTGGACTTCTGGGCTGACTGGTGCATGCCCTGCAAGATGGTGGCGCCAATAGTCGACGAACTGTCCAACGAGTACGACGGCAAGGTGGAGTTCGCCAAGGTGGACGTGGACTCCAACCCCAGGACCGCCATGGCCTACGGGATACGCAGCATACCGACTCTGTTGCTGTTCAAAGATGGACAGCCGGTGGACCAGATCGTAGGCGCCGTGCCCAAGGGAACTCTGCAGAAGAAGATAGATTCGGCGCTGGGATAGCTTATTCCCAACGTCGGGCTCCCTCTCGGCAATGGGAGTGGATGGGGCCCGGTGGCTCTTGCGGACTTCAAATCCGTTGTGCCTCGTTAGCACGGGGTAGGTGGGTTCGACTCCCTCCCACTCCCGCCAGACAAAAACGCAGGTCAGGACACACGACTGAAACGGCTCAGGACCCGTTCCATCATAAAGTCCATGTCGACCCCTCCTGTTGCCTGAAACACGCTGACACTCTTCAGCATTTCCGAGAGCTGCAAGTCGTCCGGATGAGGCGCCCCTGGAGGGTCATACACCCCTGCTTTAAGGTACGGAGCCACTGTCGCGGGGACGTCTTCAGGCGCCACTTCTGTCAGGGTTGCTTGCTGGTCAACCGGCCTCCAGGCTATTGAGTACAGCTCGGTCAATCGCGACTTGAGCGCCAGCCTGCTTCTGCCCCATAAGTCGTCGACCCGGACGTCGTGCTTGCTCTCCACTTTCCAAAGGACGTCTCTGTCCATGTCACGGTAGCGTGACATTTCCTCTTGGCCGACCAGTCCCTTCAAACTTTTCACGTTAAGTATTGTTCCTGGGTTCACCCTGGGCCATTTGGGAGCGCCCCACATGACCACCGCGTCGTCCTCGGTGTGTAGGTAGACCCGGTCGTTGGAGACGAAATCGCAGCCCGATTCGACCAGCCTCAGGGCCACGGTGCTTTTCCCAGACCCGGAGTGGCCGGCGAAAGCTATTCCTGAGCCGTCAATGGAAATCCCCGATGCATGTATGGCGACGTATCCCCTCAACCTGAGCTGGTGCGCGAAAGCCGCAGGCACGAGATTGATAAGTTGTCGTGGGTTCTTGGCCATGTCACCCACGGCGTAGAAGGAATTGTTGTGGATGTAATGGACGACCCCTGTCCTGCGCTTCAGGATGGCCCGGCCTCCGTCTATGTCATAGAAGGACTCTTTGGGGTTGCCTGTCTTGTGGGTGGCGAGAGTCAGAAGACTGGTGCGTAGGTAGGGAGCGGGGTCGTGGACTCCCCATACCTCTATTGCACCCGGTTGTGGCTCATCTACAAAGGGAGAAAAGTAGCGGAGGACCGTGCGGTGGAGAGAAGGTTGGTTGACCTTAATTACAAAGGGAAGCCCTGCGATGTTCAAGTGGGTTTCATGGGGAGCGGAGAGGCCGGCGATGTATTCAACTTCGCCCATAGGTGACCTTGTGGTAGATATACTCGGCGAAAAGCCGTGCGGCGTTTATTCCTGTAGCCCTTTGAAGGCCGCTGAACCCTCCGAACGCGCTGATTTCATACACCAGCCATCCGGCGTCAGTCTCCACCATGTCCACGGTGCTGAAGTCCAGACCGAAAGAGTCCACGGCCTTGACTGCGATTTCCGCCTGATCGTCGTTCATGTCCGCAGGCTCATAATGGCCTCCGGTGCGCGTGGTGGTCTGCCATTGCCCCTCGGCGGCAACGCGGCTGTAGGCGCCCAACGGCTTCCCGCCCAGCACGACAATTCCCACGTCTCTTCCCGGTCCCTCGACAAACTCTTGCAGGTAGAAGGGTCCCATGTTGTGTGTCTTCCAAGTCCGCAGGGTCAGGCGCGTGGCGTTTTCGGGAGTCAGAAGGGTCATTCCTCGCCCCTTTGACGTAAAGAGGGGTTTGGCTACAACCTTTCCCCATCTCTCGATCACCTCGTCGGCGTCGTCGACCGACTCGGTGACCAGCGTGCGAGGCATGGGCACACCCGCCCTGCTCATCACGGCGGACATGTTATACCGGTCCAGCACAGCGTCGATGGCTGAGGGAGTGCTCATGACGACCGACCCCGATTGCTGAATCTGGTGGAGGTACTGCAGGCGAGAGCCCAAGTCAGAGAAGGTGAGGTCTCCAACCTTCTTGACCGCCACTCCATTTGTCAGGGTCACGTCGACGTCTTCCCAGAAGACCTTGCCGGCGTCCAGGTCGTGGGTGCACTCGTCCAAGGGGAAAACGAAGGACTTGGCTCCAGCTTCTCTAAGGCACGCTGACAACGCTTCACTGGACCAGGCCCCCTGGATTCCCGCCACGGGTATCAGCGGTTCAGGCAATGTCCAACGCCTCCTGAAGGCATATCCTGCCCTGTTTCAGCAACCACTCGGCCCGTCCCGAGTGGAGGATGATGCGAGCTGACGTCAGGTAGGAGCGGCCCAACCCCAGCTTCATGCGCTTTTCCCAAGTGTGGTCCGAGTATGAGCCAGCGATGTTGGATGCGAAGTCCTGAACGACTCCCTTCACGCGACCCATCTGTCGCCGCACGGTAGGGCTCAGGTCGGGAGACCTCTCCAGTCCCACTATGAACACCGTCAAGTCCTGGAGGTAGTCCCCGTACCTGGACCTGTGAATGTCTATGAACTTCAGACTGCTGTCGGTAGAATTGTAGACCATGTTGTTTGGGTTGAAGTCGCCGTGGAGCCAGAACGAATGGGGCGGAGCCAATGTCTTCTCCACAAGCTCAAGAGCGGCCAGTTGTTCCGAAAGGGGAGGTATGACCTTGCCCTTATGCCGGAAAGGAGTTTCCGACATCTGGCGGAACGGCGGGTGTATGTTGAACACATCGGGCAGCCTTTGCCGGATCTGGTCCATATAGTCCACCCTGGGCGGCTCCTCCTTCGCGGTCTTCCGCCACAGGTCTTCCAGGAGGTTGCAAACGCTGCGCGTGAGGGAGAGCTTCAGTTGAAGGTCGCCGTCCTCGAAAAATATCTGGGAAAGCAATGCTCCGTCGACGAACTCCCGCAGCAGGGCTGTCCGGTCTTTGTAGGAAACAGTTGAAACGACTTTCGGCACTAGCCCCTCGCCAATCTCTTCCCACGCCTGGGTGTTCCGTATTTCTCCTCGTATCTTCTTCTCCCCACCGTCCTTGAACACTAGATGGCTGTCTTCACCCACCCTGGCAACAGTGGCCCCGCTGACGCCGTCGTGGTAGGGGAAATAGTTTCCGTTGGACTCAGAGTCTTGCAGAAGATAGTCCAGCTGCTGGAACTGGCTGAATTGGAGCCTGCGTCCTGTAATCAGGTAGATAGCCTGTTCGCCAATATTGAGGACGTAGTCTCCCACCTTCTCAAGGTGTTTTAGGACCGCCGAGAGATGCAGGTAGAAGTAGATGGACTCCGGGTTGTCGTTCACAGTCCGGGTGATGTACTTCAGGCCGTCCACGTAGACTTCGTCGAGAGCAGGTTCAAGCTCGCAGGCGTTCTTGGCCAACAGCAGGTCTTCTTCCAGATAAGCTCTGACCGATTCCTGTATGGCTTTGATGACGAGGTCGTGATATGGGTGGAGCGGATATGGTATAGGATTCACTCCATCGGCTTGTATCAGCCTGATACGTTTGGCGATATGGGTGGCGGCGTCGCCGATTCGTTCCAGGTTCACGGCCACTTTTAGCAGGGAAATGGCGGCTCTTGTGCCCGCGGGTGAGAGGTCTTCCTTAGCCGCGGCTTCGAAGGCGCCGGCCTCAACCTTGAGGTTGAGGTTGTCCATTAGGTCGTCCTGGTCGATGATGCTGCTGGCCAACGCGGCATCCTGACGCTCGAAAGCATCAAGAGCGGCTTCCATCTGTCGAGACGCCAGAGAGCTCATGCGAATGACGTCTTGACGCAGGAAGTCCAACCGGCTGTTGTTGGATATGCTTAAATTGACCATACCCCGATCTCGGGCCGGTTACCGGGCTGCTGTTCAGAGGGGGCTAATCTGCCGAGTCGCTTTTGGCGGCGCGAGTCCTGCCGGTTGAGGAGGCGACTGGAGCGCTGCCCTCAATTCGAATCTGGGGTTCTTCCTTAGGAGGCACCGGGGCTTTCCAGGAGATTTCCAACTGGAGGTTGCCCTTGCCTTTCTCCGGCTTAGCTTCGGCTGCAATCTCCAGCTTAATCTCTCCTTCAACGGTCAGTCCGATGCTTTCGGTCCCGGCCGACAGTTGGACGTTGCCGTTCCTGATGTGCTTGGCGAGTTGCTCCAGATAGTCTGCGGCTGTTGCCTGGTCGCACTTAGTGGAAAACTCGAAAGCCTGGTCTTCTTTGGACATATCCCTACTCCCTTACGGTTAGCGTGTCGGTTTACGTTATCTCAAGCCGGGCGTCAAGTCTACCAGTGGCCGACGCCGCTAGTGATTCGCAGGTTGTTCTTCCAGTCCACCTCTATCGAAACGCTTCCGTCGACCTGGTTCTGGCTGGCTTTGATTTGAACACGGACGTCGTTTCCAGGCCAAAGCCGAAACACCCGTCCGTCTTCCGTCAACCTTATTTCCCCGGATGCAAGTCCAAGGGCGATGGCGCTGAGGAGTTCGGCGGCATCCGTCGCTGAGAACTCTTTTTTCGACTTGATTCTCTGAATGCTCATGCGTATTCAGCCGTCTTATGCCAACGCCGGAGCTGCCGCGGACAGATGAGCGTGCTCCGTAAGCCGCCCCATGTTCTTCATCAGCCTCTGGGCGCGATCCATGTGATTCGCCTTGATCAGGGTCTTGTGCCGCTTGCACAATCGGACGATTTCACGAATGTTGGGCATGGTGCGGACCTGGGTATCGTGGTTTTCCAGCGTTGCCCGTAGGCCTTCGAGGGTCAGTTCCTTCATGGGCGTTATAGTCCTCTGCAGGCCGATCTGGGGCCACACGTGGGCGTCGGAGCTGCCTACCGTGGGCAGTCCCAACCGCTGGGCCCTTTCCGCCACCTTGTGCACGGGGAGGTCATGTCCCACGTCCCTTCCGTTCAGCTCCAGAGCGTCCAGCGTAGACAATGTGGCGTCTCCCACGGCGGCGAGTACCTTGCCGGGTCGTGTGGGGTGGGCGCCGATTAAGACCATGCCCAGGTCCCGGCAGTATCTTATCAAAGCCTTGACGGGGGGGAAGAACCCCTGGTTCAGACGTGGTAGAAATCGCTTGTCCAGTTCCCACAAGGCCTCGTAGGGCCCGATAGCCAAGACGTGGCCGCCCTCAGCTACGTCAATCTCGGCGCCGGAGAGCACGGTCATTCCGTTGCCGACTTCAAGTCGTCCGTCGTGATAGCTGAATTTAGACGTTAACTCGTCAACCATGTCCCAGAAGTCAAAAGAGTGTATGTGTTCTGTGGATGCGAACCCGTCCAAGCCCCCCTTTGCGGCGCTTTCTATCATCAACTGGAAATCTTCGAACCGAAACCTCAAAGACTTGGATACTTTGGCGTGAGTGTGCAAGTCTATCGATATCGCCATTTAGAACACCTCTATCATCTACGGAAGTCGGATACAATCATCCACAGTTACCATAGCCCCTCCGACTCCGTTAAAACGACCGATTCTGCTACGGTTTTGGGACACATTGTAACAATATATATTGACTCAATCAATATTGAAATATTAACATTTGTTTAACGGACGACTGAGGTCACGTTGGAAATTATGGAAGTAGAAAGAAGAGCGGCACTCTATAAGGCATTGGGGGACAAGCAGAGGCTTGCCGTCGTAGATGCCCTTCGGTCGTCGGACAGGGCCCCATCCGAGATCGGAGATATGCTGAAAATCGAACGGAACCTGCTGGCCCACCATCTATCTGTGCTGGAGAAAGTTGGGTTGGTCCAGCGGTTGCCGTCCTCCGGGGACGGCCGCCGCAAATACCTAAGGCTGAACACGGCGGTGTTGGATGGTCTGGCGGGATACACTAGCAGCTCACACCCGATGTCCGTGGTGTTCGTATGCACACACAACTCGGCACGGTCGCAAATGGCAGCCGCAATTTGGAACAAAGCGCCCGGAGCCTACGCTGAAAGCGCGGGCACCGATCCCGCCTTAAAGGTTCATCCAATGGCCATAGAAACGAGCACCCGGCACGGATTGGACCTCACCGGTTGCATCCCACGACCCCTCTCCAGCGTCGAGTGGGAGCCGGACTTGGTCATAACAGTCTGTGACGAAGCCAGAGAACAATTGGGCCGCATACAGGAAGCCAACCTCCACTGGTCAATTCCCGATCCTGCGAAAAGGGGCGGCATCGAGGCGTTTGAGGAGGCTTTCGAACGAATCGAGGAGCGAATCTCGGCCCTCCTGCCCGATTCGGTGATGCACAACTGACAATCGCCCCATCCCCCTACGCTTCATACGGGCTATAGGTGGACCCTCTGGCTAAACCTAGCGCCTCATTCATACATGGTGTCGTTTACGCTGGACACTTGGCTTCACTCTCAGATACAATTGTTCCCCACGAGCTACCGGCTCCGCGTATGACAGATTCCGCAGACACTGTAGGCATTGGAATAGCCCCTGATGTGGGGCGGGGCGTTCCGTCATACCCCCCGACACCGTCCGCGTCAGCTCCATCGTCTCTCTCCAACGGCACGAACGGCCGCTATCAGGGTGAAGAAGATTACATAGCCCTGAAGCGAATCGTAACGGAACGTGGGCTGCTGGACCGGCAGTACGGTTACTACGCCTTCAAGATCACCCTGACCCTGGCCATCCTCGGCGCAAGCGTGGCCATCCTCATCATAGCCGACTCCCTCTGGGTTCATCTTCTTAACGCCGTCTTCATGGCCTTTGCTTTTGGACAACTGGGGTTGCTGGCCCACGACGCGGGACATCGCCAGATATTCCGGTCGGGCGTCAAGAACGACGTCATCATGCTGATGGTCGGGATTCTTATCGGGCTGGACCGCAGCTGGTGGATGGACAAGCACAACCGGCACCACTCCAGCCCCAACAACGTGGACACCGACTTCGACGTGAACCTGCCCATCATCGCCTTCACTGAGGAGCAGTCCCTGAGCAAGACGGGGATCGCCAGGTGGATAGTGCGGTATCAGGCTATCCTGTTCTTCCCGCTGCTTCTGGTGGAGGCCTACAGCATCCGAGCCGACAGCGGCCAGTACATATTGAGGGGCAAGAACGTCAAGTACTTGGTGTTGGAAGCCCTGCTGGTCTTCGGCCACCTACCTGTCTACTTCTACCTGGTTTTCTGGCACATCGGAGGAATGGATGGCCTCTACTTCTTCCTGCTGCATCAGGGGCTTCTTGGCGTTTACCTGGGGTCCATCTTCGCCACCAATCACAAGGGCATGCTGATGGTGGACAAGAACACTAAGCTGGACTTCTTCCGAAGCCAGGTGCTCACCACCCGGAACGTGACAGGCAGCGTAGTCAACGACTTTGTGTACGGCGGCCTCAACTACCAGATTGAGCACCACCTCTTCCCCAACATGCCCCGCAACAAGTTCAAGGAAGCCCAGGGAGTGATTCGGGACTTTTGCAACAGCCGCTCAGTGGAGTTCTACGAGACCGGAGTAGTCCGTTCCTACCGGGAGATACTCGGGTACCTCCACGAAGTCAGCGCCCCCCTCCGCCGCCGCGTGTAGACCGCTTCAGTTCCGGCGTTGCCCTGGAATCTGCTAGCCCCAATTAGCCCGGCCTCCGGTGAGGAATGGTCGTGAAATACACAGCAATTATGGAAAAGGGCCCCACCAGCTATGGCGCTTATGTCCCAGACCTTCCTGGGTGTGTGGCGGTCGCAGAGACTCGGGAAGAAACTGAAAAGTTGATCCGTGAAGCAGTCATCTATCACCTTGAGATGCTCCGGGAAAGCGGGGACCCCATCCCTGAACCCCAGTCACAAACCATCCTGGTCGAGGTGTAGGCCGCATTCCAGCTTCCTGGTTAGTGGTTTTCTACAAGACCGTGGTAGTCCGCTCCTATCGCGAGATACTCGGGTACCTCCACGAAGTCAGCGCCCACTCCGCCGCCGCGGATAGGCCGCCGCTACCGACCAAGCCTCAAGAAGTGCGCGGAACTCCGGTGGATTGCCGAACCCTCCTTAAGTTGATTATCTCAGGCAACCCGAGGTCCCGTGTTGCCTCAAGAGAAACTGTTACCGAAAGCCATACGTTGCCTCAAATGTGATTGTTGCCCGGGGTCTGGGTTGATCCGTTGGTTTCCGCCAGAGACCACAGTCGTTCCTGCTCCTTTTGGATTTGTCTCAATAGCCCTGCTGGATTCAGACGGAGATACAGGTCCTCCATCTCTTCTCGACGCTCT
>DAOUJI010000122.1:0-29858 GCA_034422875.1 Dehalococcoidia bacterium
GTCCCGAGTCTGCCCCTCGATTCATGTCATAGATTAGGCGGAGTCCTATGAGCGTCAGGTCCATGTTTATGGCATCGAAAACGGTGGTTTCCCTTGCGATCACGTCTGCAAGCCCCCCCGTGGCCACTACTTGGGAGTCCTGCCCCAACTCAGCCTTGAACCGCTCCACCATGCCTTCGACCAGTCCGACATGTCCCCACAGCAGTCCTGATTGGAGGGCCATCACAGTGTTTCTGCCGATGGCGTAAGCTGGAGTCGCCAGGTCGACCCGCCTGAGCTGGGAGGTGCTGAGAAACAGGGCGTCTGCGGCTACGTTGATTCCCGGAGCGATGGCCCCGCCCAGATATTCTCCGTCTTTAGTGACAGCGTCAAAGACCGTGGCCGTTCCAAAGTCCACCATGATCGCTGGCCCTCCGTATAGACGGTAGGCTGCTGCGGCGTCAACGATGCGGTCCGCTCCAACGTCCCTGGGGCTGTCGTAGAGAATTCGCACTCCGGTTTTGACACCAGCGGACACGGTTAGAGGGTCGACTTTGAAATAGACCCGGCACATTTCCTCGAAGGTGGGGGTGAGGGTGGGAGCGACGCTGCAGATACAGGCCCCGTCAATCTGGCTGGCAGCAACGCCCTTAAGGGGTAGTAGGGCGGAAATCTGAAGGCCGTACTCGTCGGTCAGGCGTCTTTGGTCTGTGGCGATGCGCCATGTCGACTTCAGTTGAGATCCGTCGAAGACGCCAAGGGTGATGTTGGTGTTGCCAATATCGATTGTCAGCAGCATTCGGCTTCCTCTTCAGGCTCCTGATAGAGTCCCTTCGGCAGGCCCGGGCAGTGCGGCCCTGATGCTCTGTTGGATTGATTATACCCCTGTGAACCGCCCGCCAACAACCGGAGTGATATCGGCCGATACAACCTTGTCGGCCTTTGGTGGAATTGGTATATTGGAAGCAATCCCAATCCCACGAAGGTAGAGATAAGGAGGCCTCCATGCCCCTGGGAAGAATCGGCATCACTCTCAAGGACGCAATAGTAGGGACGGTCAAGGGCGCGGGCGACGTCCTGGGACAGACCATAGACACCACTCATGAGAACACGACAAAGGCGCTTCAGGGCGTCAGAGACATAAGCCGGGAAGCGACCGGTCTTATCACGGACAGCGTGTCCGGGGCCATTCAGGGAGCCATAGAGGTTGGCTCCGATGTGGGCTCAGCCGCCAAGGGCGTCGTCATAGGCAGTATAGAGGGCGTCGGGGAAGTTACCACCGTAACCGCCGCTACCATCAGTTCCACGGTTCGGGCCGCCATCACGGGTGCCCGCGAAGTGGGCGGAGATGCTGCGGACGCGGGTCGGGGCGCAGCGGAAGGAGCCATCACCGCGACCAAGCACCTGGGATTGAGCATGGAAGACGCGGTGACCAGCATTGCCCAAGGGGCTATTAGAGGGGCTCACGACGTAGGGAGCGACCTCGCCGCCACCGCCAAGTCGGTTGTATCAGGAAGCGCTACGGGGGCCCAGGAAGTGGGGTCGGACGTGTTAGGCGCCATAACCGACAGCGCCCGGGGGCTCGTTCAAGGCGCATCGGACGTGGGCGGTGACCTGGCCGGAGTCGCCAGGAGCGCTGTGGAAGGGGCCATAGACGCCGCAAAGTCCACCGCGGTGAAAGTCGAAGATGCCGCGTCCGCCGCCGCTACCGGCGCCGTTGAAGCAGCCGACAATATTGGAGACGCCGCAGGCAGGACAGTGCGGGACGCCGTTTCCGGCACCATCGGAGGAGTCGCCGTGGTCGTCAAAGCCCCGTTCAACCAGGGCGAGGAAAAGAAGTCCTGAAAACCTGAACGAGCGACTCCTTGAGCGCTCTCTGATAGGCAGGTAACATGAATAAGGCCAGCCGCCACCCGATTCGTGCGGCTGGCTTTTTCTTTTATAGGGAGTCCGTTGCTTTGCCTATCAACCTATTCGACGACAGTCTACTTGCCCACGCGGTTTGGGTCAGTTGGCCCGTCTCCGGATACAGCTTACCGAAGGTGAATGGATGAACGTCGCAATTCTGGCGCTTGGCGCGACAGTCCACTGGATTGGTCGTTCGATGCACCTCATAGCGCTGACTGTTAAGGGCACATTCCTTGGCGTCCAACGGGTGATGATGGTCTTCAGCCATGGGGCAGAGCGTCTCGGTAAAGATTTGGCTGCCACTAGACTGGGCAAGACCACGCCTTTGCGTCTTGTGGCCCGAGTAATACAGGACTTGGGCGACGACGACGCCACTCACATGGCGGCCTCTGTCAGCTACTATGCCATTCTCTCCTTGTTTCCCCTTGTCTTGGGCTTGAGCGCCATAGTTGGCATCGTGGCCGGTTCCCCGGACCGTCAGGAGCAGGTCATCGACTTTGTAGTGGAATACCTGCCAGGTTCGGAAACCTTCGTCCGGGACAGCATCGAGGGAGTGGTCAAGTTTCGCACCGTATCCGGCATAATTTCCATCGTAAGCTTGTTCTGGGCCGCCAGCGCCGTGTTCGGGTCCATCACTCGGGCAGTCAATCGAGCGTGGGACGTGCCCAGGGACCCTCCTTTCTACAAGAACAAACCCAGGCAGCTGGTTATGGCCGTCGGAGTCTCTCTGCTGTTCTTGCTGTCCGTAAGCATGACGGGAGTCATACAATGGGCGGCTTCCATTGACATCGGCGGCTCCAATCTGGAAGGCGTGGCAGGCGGAACGACGGTCTCAGTGTTGTTCAGGATTCCTCCAGTTTTGGTGAGCCTTGTCATCTTCTCCGTAATTTACAAGATACTTCCCAACGCCGAGACTCGCTGGGAACACATATGGCTGGGAATCGTGATCGCCGCTGCTCTCTTTGAGGCTGGCAAGGCGCTCTTCCTGTGGTATATCGACAATTTCGCTCAATATGACCAGGTGTACGGCAACATAACCTCGGTGGTCGTCCTCATGGTATGGGCTTATGTCTCAGCCTTCATTCTGATCCTGGGCGCGGAGATAGCGTCAGAATATGGAAGGTTGAAGATGGGGATTGAAAGAGGACAGACCTACCCAAGGCCAGCCTAGGGGTGGTTTGACCCCCACCCTAACCCTCCTCCCAAGGGGGAGGGGATTCAGGATATTTCGATTCTCTGAGAGACCTGTCCCGACTGTCATTTCGGACGGAGTGAGAAATCTAAGACCCAACGTCCGAGGAACAGTGTGGACAATGAAGACTTTAGACCCCTCGCTATGCTCGGGGTGACAATCGAAAGACCCTGGGAGGGGATGCGTTCCTGTTGAAACCCTATACGCCGGTCGGTAAAATGGGCTGGGTTCACGCTCCGGTGAAGTAAGGAGCGTGAATCTTTTATTTTCTGCTGCCAAGGAGAGTCCAGTGACCATTACGAGAACCCCGGAAGAAGCCCAGAGCCAGATCGTAAACATGGTGCGAGACTTCGTTCGCAGAGACGTGGAGCCCGTCGCGGCCAAGCATGACGAAGAGGATACCCCGCCCTTTGAACTCATAGAGAAAATGAAGGAGATGGGTCTCTTCGGTATTACCGTGCCCGAGGAGTACGGGGGCATGGGCCTGGACTACTCGACCTTCGCCATGATATTCGAGGAGCTTTCCAAGGGCTGGATGAGCATCAGCGGGGTCATCGGCACCCATCACATCATGAGCTATGTGGTCAACAACTTTGGCACAGAAGAGCAGAAGCAGCGTTTCCTGCCTAACATGGCTTCCGGCAAGATGAGGGGCGGACTGGCCCTCACCGAGCCCAACGCGGGCAGCGACGTACAGTCCATCCAGACTGTGGCGGTGAAGGACGGCGAGGAGTACGTAATCAACGGCTCCAAGATGTTCATCACTAACGCAGAGCACGGCGACACCTTCGCTTTGATGACCAAGACCGACCCCAACGCCTCGCCGCCACACCGGGGCATGAGCTGCTTCATTGTACAGAAGGGGCCGGGTTTCGAGGTTGGCCGCCACCTGAAGAAGCTGGGCTACAGGGGCCTGGACACCTGCGAGATAACCATCAGGGACTTCCGTGTTCCGGCGGAGAACCTGGTGGGTGAAGAGGAGGGACGAGGCTTCCAGCAGGTTATGAGCGGCCTGGAAACGGGAAGAATCAACATCGCGGCCCGTGCAGTAGGAGTGGCAACTGCCGCCTTCGAGCATGCCATCCGCTACGCCCAGCAAAGGGAGGCTTTCGGAGCTCCCATCGCCCAGCACCAGGCGATACAGCTTAAGCTGGCGGACATGGCCACCAAGATAGAGGCCGCCCGGCTGCTGACCTACAAAGCCGCCGAGAAGAAGGACCAGGGCGAGAGGGTGGACTTGGAAGCCGGTATGGCCAAGCTTTACGCCAGCGAAATCTGCTACGAGGTGGCGATGGAGTCCATGCGCATCCACGGAGGCATCGGTTACATCAAGGAGCTGCCCGTGGAGCGCTTCTACCGCGACGCCCCCCTGATGATTATTGGAGAGGGCACCAACGAGATTCAGCGGCTGGTCATCGCCCGCAATCTCCTCCGACGCTACGCTTCCTGAGAGAGCCGCCAGACCAGGGCAAACATTCGATAACAACGGACTTCCCGACGGCTCTGGGAGGTTTCCAGTCAGCACGAGACACGCGATGAACGTCAAGACTGCAGGGCTAGGCCTGGTAACCGCTGGCGTCATTGCCGCCGCACTTGGAGCTGGGTGTCAAATCCTCACTGGAAACGGGACTGATTCGTCGGACTCCGGGCGTGGCACAACCACGCCTCTACATAGTTCAGCGTCTGTAGACACTCTGCAAGAGGTAGAGGATCTGCTAAAAGAAGGCGCGGATGTCAATGCCAGGGATGAGGACGGCGCGACGCCCCTGCACTTGGCGGCGGCACAGAATGCCGACCCAGTCGTGGCGCTGTTGCTGATTGAGCAGGGGGCCAACCTCGACGTGAGAGATGGTCACGGCGCCACGCCGTTGCATGCGGCCTCAGCCCAGAACGCCGATCCGGCGATCGTGGAGGCGCTTCTCGATCGTGGAGCTGATGTTAACGCAGACAATTGGGATAACTTCACGCCGTTGCATTTGGCTGCGGCCGAGAATCCAAACCCGGCAGTGGTGGAGGCGCTGGTAGACTACGGGGCCGATGTCAACGAATCGAATTCGGGGGGTGGAACAGCGTTGCATCTGGCGGCGGCTCAGAATCCCAACCCGGCAGTGGTGGAGGCGTTGCTGGATAGCGGGTCGGATATTGAAGCCACCCAATTTCGAGGGGAAACTGCTCTAGGTCTGGCGGTGGAGTCCAACGAAATTGCAGTGGTCAAGGCGCTTCTGGACAATGGGGCGAACACAGAGGCTGAGAATTCGGTGGGGCGAAAGCCTCTTCATTGGGCGATATTCAATAACGACCTGGCTATGGCTAGATTGCTGCTCGACCGTGGCGCGAACCCCAACGTCGGGGTTGAAAATGGAGACACTCCCCTGTTTTGGGCGATAGATGAAAAGAATGCGGCGATGGTTGAGGTGTTGGTTGAGGCTGGAGCCGACGTCAATGTCGGCGCACCCAACGGTTGGACTCTACTGCATGACGCCGCTTATGGCGACGAGTTTGACATCTCGGTCCTGTTGATAGAACACGGCGCTGAAATCAACGCCAAGGATAACCTGCTGCAAACGCCTCTGCACGCAGCGGTGTGGAATGCACGTCCGGACTTGGTGACGCTCTTGGTGAGCCACGGCGCGGACACCGAAGCCATGGACCAGTACAGTCGGACGCCCTTGCTGCTTGCAATACGCCAAAACCGTCTGGACGTAGTGGAGGCATTGCTGGATGGCGGCTCTGACCTCAATGCTGAGGTTTATGCTGAAAGGACACCCTGCAATTTGGCCCGTAATAACGAGGAGTTTTCTGGCAGTTCACTGCTGGAACGCCTCTGCTCGGTTCCCGCCCCAACAGCCGCGCCATCGCCGTAACACTCCGGAGCTTCTCCGCCTCGATCCAATCACACCGTCGGTCTAGGAGAGGCTGAAAACCCTGGATCCTACCCTGGGGTGTCTCCAAGCTGCTCCGTTCTCAAGGCGACGTTCTTAAGGGAACCTTAAACCGTTGGCCCCGGCGAACCGGCCTCAGGAGGACAATCGCAAGGTGCAGTCGGCCCCGGTGTCACTTGAACTTTGGGATGACCTTGTCCGTCAGCACCCGCATGGTGTTCATTACGACGTCGCGGGGGACCGATGACGTCCAGTTGACCTCGAACATGATCTCGTCGGTGCTGAAGTCTTCCCTGAGCACCTCAATCTTGTCGATGACCTCTTCCGGCGTCCCGAACAGGTTCACTTCCTCAGTCGCATCGGGGCTGGCTGCACCCGCGTCGGTGCTGCCGATGCTGATACGCCCGGCGTAATATCGCCTGGCCAGGTCCATGAGAGCCTCGGTCTGGCGGTCAGCCTCTTCTTGCGTGTCAGCCACCAGGGTGGGGATTCGGACCACCGTCGTAGGGTCTCCGGGGTGCCCTGCGTCCGTCCAGGCCTTCCGATAGGCTTTCACGTCTTCCTTCAATACCGCGGACCCCCTGGGGTTGTGGGGAGAACTTCCGGCGCCGATGGCGATTCGATAGCCCATCTCGCCCATAGGTACGAAGCTTTCCTGGCTGTCCACGGGCAGCAGCATCGGAGGATAGGGCTTCTGGTAGGGTTTGGGGATGGCCAGATAAGATTCGTAGAATCCGGGGTAGTTGTAGTACTTCCCCTCGAACCCGGAGAAGCAGTCCTCCGTCCAGAGCTGCTTCATGACCTCCAGGTACTCGAAGAACTGCTCCCGGCGCGTGTCGGAGCCTCGAGTGCGTGCCCCAGCGCCGTAGATGAACCGGCCTTGGCTGACCTGGTCGACTATCGCGACCTGTTCAGCGGTCTGGATGGGGTCCTCCAGCATCAAGTTGTCAAACCCGTATCTTTCGTGGGGCAACGCCGATGCGGATACTGTCTCGCCGGGTTGTCGCATGACGGGGCGGTGGATGGACGACCCTATCTTGATTCTCTTGGTGCGCTCGGCGACCACAGCGGCCAGCATGAGGACCTGGGGGTCCATGCTCGACTGCTTGGAGAAGTGTCCTCCGCCGAGCCAGACGTAGTCCCAGCCCATCTCCTCCACCGCATCAATCTCTTCGTAGTTCTTGACGTAGGCCTCCTCCTCCAACAGCTTCCCTCCCCTGTAGTCGGGGTCCCAGGGGACCTTGCCGTCGGCGTACAACGCGTTCCAGGTATTGAATAGTCCAAAGTCCATGAGCGCCCCTCCTTTGCGATATAGTCTGGTGGGGCTAGGGGGACCTGCTCCCACCTCTTCAATACGATTGAAGGGCTTTCTTCTATGGCGCTACAGGTTTGGTACGGGCCGCTACGGCCAGATAGCCCAACCCTTGCGGCCGGAGTTGCGGCAGCGGAAGAAGTGGCCCTCGGCGGTGGTGACGTAGAGGGTGGACAGGTCGGCGTCGCCGAATGCGCAATTGGTGGGACGGTCGACGCCTTCGGGGACCAGGTGGGACTCCAGCACCTGACCTGAGGGGGCGAACACGTAGATCATGGCACCGGGGCCGCTCGTGGGCCAGCCAGCGGTGGCCACGATGTTTCCCTCGGAGTCGAAGCACATGCCGTCGATGCCCCGCTGTGGGCCTCTGTGGTCTTCTCCGAAGGTGTGGAGGACTGCGTAAGGTCCCAATGAGCCGTCGTCGTTGATGGGGTAGCCTCGTAGCTCGCGGATTCCGCCCGGATCGCTGTCGCTCTCGGCAACGTAGAGGGTGGACTGGTCGGGGGAGACCAGGATGCCGTTAGGCATAGTGGTGTCGAAGGTGACCCTGGTGCAAGTCCAGCTCCCGTCGGGCTGCGGGTCGGCCCTGAGCACCGACTTGTTGTCCAGTTCCTGCACTTCTGACGGGTCTACGTTGACGTCGTTCCAGGGGTTGGTGAACCATATCCGGTTCTTGGCGTCGATGGCCAGGTCGTTGGGCGTGTTGAGCTTCTGGCCGTCCACGCGGTCGACGATGGTCGTCATGGAGCCGTCAGACTCGAATCGCACTATGGCCCTGCCGCCGGAGCAGCAACCGTAGAGCCTGCCTTCGGTGTCGAAGTTGAGGCCGTTGGTGAAGTTGGTGTCAGGGTGAAATACCGTCATGCTGCCCGACACCGGTTCGTAGCGCATGATTCTGCCGGGGTGGATGTTCGTGAACAACAGGGCCTGCCCATCCCAGGCGGGGCCTTCCGTAATTCCTCCCCAGGGGCCGTCCAGAAGTTCGAATTCCCAGGCCATAGTAGCCCTCCTCAAAAGAAGTTATGAATCCCTGTGCTGCGGCGAACTCATGTCCACGCCCGCCCAGTTCTCGAAGGACTTGGCCATGGCTATGTTGGTCGTCTGGTGGCCTATTTCGTCTGCAATCTTGATTAGCATCTGGTGAATGTTGTTGGCGATGAACATGGGCACGCCCTGGTCTTTGCCCACTCCACATGCGGTCGCCAGGTCCTTCACCAGCAGTTCGATGGCCATGCCGCCCCGATAGCTGTAGTCACCAGTCAGCACGTGCCGAGGGATCCGCTCTTCGCTGTTGCGATTCCGGCCGCTGCTGGCATTAATCGCCGCCGTCACCTTCTCCGGGTCCAGGCCCGCCTTGGTGGACACCGACAGGGCCTCCAGCGTGGCGGCCAGAGTGGCCGCGCTGACGAAGTTGTTGAGGGACTTGGTCATGTGCCCGGCCCCGATTGGCCCCATGTGGTAGAGGTTGGTCCCTATCTTGTCCAGTATGGGCCGGACCTCCTCGAATACCTGGGCGTCCCCGCCAATCATGATTCCCAACGTCCCGGCTTCGGCTCCGGGCATGCCGCCGCTCACCCCGGCGTCGATGAAGGAGATTCCCTTCTCCTTCAAGCGTTCGCAGATTGTGGCGGAGAGGGGAGGGTTGCCGCTGGTCAGGTCGACGACAATCGTGCCGGGTTGTGCGCCCTCGGCTATGCCGTTGGCGCCGAGAGTCACCTCTTCCACGATGGGTGAGTTGGGCAGCGACAGTAATATGGTGTGGCAGCGGGAGGCCACGTCCTTAGGTGATTCGGCCGCTTCCGCTCCGTCGGCGACCAGGGCGTCCATCTGGCCGGGCCGTACGTCGTAGATGACCAATGGATAGCCACCCTTGAGGACGTTTCGGGCCATGGGAGTTCCGATGTTGCCTATGCCTATGAAGCCTACCTTGTCGGCGGGGGAGCTTGACATTACGCATCCTTTCGCGGCCCCGGAGTGGGCGGCTGGACAAGGATATGGAGCATCCCTATTCTATATTTGAGGACAGTGACCGTCAAAGGGAACGTTTGCCGGGTGGGAAGGCTGTAGCGGGACTGTCCTTTGGCGGCATATTGGCTTGTGCCGTTCAATATGTCCGGTCCATGTCTCCGTTGGTCAAGCGAGCAGCACCGAGCAAGGTCAGGCTGTATAGTCAAAAAGGTAGAGTCTTTGCCGAGGTGAACTGCTGGGATAAGCTGGACGAAAACGGTCTGGGCAGAGGCTCACAGGGCAGAATGGGTTGTCGGTTAAGTAGGCCGAAGGTCGGATGTTCCCCCTGGAATTCATGGCAATGTCACATCTGTGGGATGGAGATGGAAAACGTCAAATCGGAATGATTGACGTCGTCCTCTGCCAGTGGGGGGCGGCGAACCGTAGATTATCAGGAACGGATCCAGCGACATCGAGCCGAAGGAGCGGCTGAAGAAGACTGCGGGGGCGTCCTTGGAATTCGCCAAGGCCGACCTCTTCTGGAAGATAGACGTCGGGAGACGTCCTATTGCAAGCGTATATCGAATAGGCAGGACCATTAAGCATGGCAGTTGGTTTCGGGTCGCGATCAGGGCCGATGCGCCGTCCGGAGTGGACGTCCCAACGCTCCTTCGTCATCGCTTCCGTCGCCAGCGCCGTCGGGCTGGGAAATCTGTGGCGCTTCCCATACATGCTCGGAGAAAACGGCGGAGGGACCTTCATAGCAGCCTATGGGGTTTGCATCTTGGCCGTTGGGTTGCCCCTTTTTATTCTTGAGACGAGCTCAGGAAGCCTGTCGGACCGCGGCCCCGTGGGGTCATTCCGTGAGATAAACGCAAAATACGGTCCGTGGTTCGGTTGGTTCATCGTCGCAATGGCAGTGACGGTCATGAGCTACTACCTGGTAATCACGGGCTGGACGCTGGGCTATCTGGTGGATTCCATCCGGTCCAATATCCGACCCTTCGATGAGTTCACCTCCGGCTACGCCTCGGTATGGCACTTCCTGATTGTCGGCGGACTGGTCTTCTTGGTGTTGAGGAGGGGACTGGGCAGCGTAGAGCGACTGGGCAAATTCCTGCTGCCAATTCTGGTATTGATGCTGGCGTGCTTGGCAATATATGCTCAGACCCTCAGCGGCGGCGCAGAAGCGCGTCAGTTCTATGGGTCCTTCGACGTAGGATCATTCCTGGAGCCTCGGACCTGGCAGATGGCAGCCGGGCAAGCCTTCTATTCTCTGGGAGTCGGCACGGGGGTCCTGATAACCTATGGGAGCTACGTCCCTAAGAACGTCAACATCGTGGCTTCTTCAGCCGCCGTAGCCGTGACAAATTCCGCGATATCCCTCACCGCCGGACTGCTGGTCTTTTCGGTGGTCTTCACTTTTGGGGTTGCGCCGGACACCGGCAGCGAGCTCTCCTTCACCGCGTTTCCAAGGATTTTCGATCAGCTGACGGGCGGGAGATTTATTGCGGTCGGCTTCTTTGCGCTGCTTTTTGTGGCGGCGTTCAGCTCGTGTTACAGCGTCCTTATGGTGGCGATAGCGCCGCTGAGAGACGAGATGCGCCTTTCTGACACCAAGGCCGCTTTGCTCACCATCGTAGTCACAATGGCCCTGGGAGTCCCGTCGGCCCTGAGCTTCACATCAATGGACTTGTCGATAAGCGGCAAGCCCGTTTTGGACTGGGTGGACCAGGTTACCGGATCGGGCGTAGTAGTCGTGGTCGGCATTGCGGGAGCTGCGCTTATCGCGTGGAGGACTCCAAAGCAAAAGTTAGTGCAGGAGATGACGGCTGGAGTGTGGCGAATCGGACCGGTGCGACTGTCTCCCTATGGGATAGTAGAAGTCGGAAGATACATGCCTGCAGCCGCACTGATCCTCTTGACAGTCACTTGGATGGTGTAGAATTGGGACGCTTGTTTCGTTTTTTCCAGACTGTGTTGTCGGGCGACCGGGCATTCCGGACTGAGAGGAGAGAAGGAAGCGCCAACGCTCCTCATGACCCGCCATTCATGCTGGCGGGTGGGCTGTTGAGCAGGGAGGAACGGCACAGGCAAGAGAACACCTTCCGCTCCTGGATAGGCATCAGACTGCCTATAACACGTTCTCGTCGCTGGGCACAGCGTCCGACACCTTGAGCTCCAGAACTACGAGGTCGTGGGGGGTCCCGTCGATGTCGCGAACATGTCCTGAGAGCACGGCGACCGGAACGAACCCTATCACCTGTGCGGTATGGCGTGCAGCCTCTTCCACGTCGGACACGATTTCGAACCTCAACTTGTCCACGTCTCTGTCCTTGGCAATCTCGGCCAGGCTGACGAGCAAACTTCGGCCAACACCCATGTTTCTGTAATCGGGGTCGACCACGATTCGCACTTCCGCCACATGACGTCGGGCCGGGGTCCGGGTCCTGTGCAGAGTGCCGTCCCCGATGATTCGGTCTCCTTTGTACGCGAGCATCGGCAGCGTTCTGCTGTAATCGAGTTGCTCCGCCCACCTGTCAATCACAGTCTGCGACGTTACGTCTTCTTTCAAGTAGAAACGGTCAGCGGCGGGAATACGATTGAAGAAATCCAGAAGAGCCGCCGAATCGGTGGGCAACATCGGGCGGATTCCGAACTCGCCGCCGTCGGTGGCCAGCCGTACTGTAGGATATCCTGGGATTGGGTAGACAACGGTTTGCCCTCTGGCGCTCATCATGCCCTCCTTGCCGATATCGTCAATTTCATCTATCCATAGTCGGAATTATCATGACTGGGTCTCCAGACGCCCGTACCAGAGCCTCGGCTACGCTGCCCATCAGCCAGCGCGTCAGTCCGGACCGTCCGTGACTGCTCATCACAATAATGCTTTGGGGGGTTTTACGGGCAAAATCCACCAAGACCGGCGCCGGAGCTCCCCGCAGCACGTGGGTTTGAACAATCAGCCCATCGTCCCTGAGACGCTGCGCGGTCCGGTCGAGGTAGGCAGCGGCTTGACGCTCCAATTCCTCCGTGAAATCCGGCAGCTTCACCCCGGCTTCAGTATAGACCGAGGCAGGATGTTCCATCCGAACGACCCTGACCAGGGCCGCTTCCAGAGACAACGTCTGGGCTAGACTCTTCGCAAAGGGCAGCGCTCCCTCGGCGAGGGCCGACCCATCCAGAGGCAGGATGAGCCTCGTGATGGACGCACCGTCGTCCGCGTGGAACTCCCTGGCTTTCTCCGGCGAGACAGTGAGGACAGGCAGGTCAGAGGAGTGGACCACCTTGTCGGTTACGCTGCCGAGAATGGCCCGGCCCATCGCGTTCTTCCCGTGGGTCGACATTGCAATGAGGCCGCAATCCTCCTCTTTGGCAACCTGCGTTATCTTTTCTTCAGGCCTGCCTATGCTGGTTGAGGCGGTTGCGTCTATGCCATTCTCTGATGCAAGGCGACGGACGATGGAGTCCAAGCGGCTCTTGGCCTGGGCCTGGAGATTGGCCTCGATATGCTCTCGGTATATCGTGGCGTACTCCGTCGCAGCCTCCTGGCGGTGGGCGGAACCGTGGGCCGTCGTCGACGAGGCCGAGGGAGGGGGAAGCAACCCCGAAATAGGGACCTCGATGGAGCCCGTGTCTATCACCGTGTGTAAAGCCAATGGGGCCCCTGCCTTTTTCGCTATCTGAACGACATAGGGCAAAATTCCCGCGGCTACCTCGCTATCATCCAGGGGGACTAGTATCTTTTGGAACACTGCACCGACTCCTTATCAGAACCCAAATAGAATTGGGCCAAGGGATTGGGCGGGAAGAGAAGAATACTTGCGCCCCCAGCGCGTTTGGGGCTATGGGTGCGCCTGCGTTGCCTATGTCCATGAGGCCAACCTTATCGCCGGGTCAGCTGGACATGGCTCACCTTATCGCTGTCCGTGTTGGAAGGTGTGGGGAAGAATCAAGAATAAGGAGTATTCTCATTCTATGCTTGGGGGCAATGACCGTCAAGCGGACCGAAGTATTCGAGCGAGACGTTAGGGATTGTTTCATAGCTGTCATACGCGGCTCACCACGGCACATAGAATCGTTTCCTGTCATTCCGAACGCCGTCAAGCGGCGTGAGGAATCTCAAGAGGTTGTTCACATAGCCCTCGGTTAGAAATGCAAAACCAAGAACCCGTGGAACTGGAGTAGGAGCTACAACGAACGTTCTCAGATTCCTCGCCGCGCTCGGAATGACAATATGACGATAGTTGGAGACGGCCGAACGGAACGGCATTTTCGCCCCGAAAGTGGTAGGATATATGGAATACTGGTTCGGTGAAGACCCAACCTGAACAGGAGGTCTGTTATGGCGGAGATAGCAGGGCTTGGACACGTTGGCATATACGTAAACGACCTGATGAAGGAGCGGGACTTCTGGACTCGCGTCATGGGTCTGAAGATAGCCGATGAAGACCTGGAAGGGCGCGGCATGGTGTTCCTCAGCTCCGACCCGGACTACGAACACCACGAGTTCGTGCTGATGAAAGGGCGCGACGTTCCCGAAGGCGGCCAGCTCGTCCAGCAGATTTCCTTCAAGGTGCCCAGCGTCACCGACTTGAAGGACTTTCACTCCAAGCTGGTTGATGAAGGGGCGCGGATCGACCGGATAGTCAGCCATGGGAACGCGCTCGGCCTCTACTTCTTCGACCCTGAGGGCAACCGGGTGGAGCTGTACTACAAGACAGGGTTCCCCGTACCCCAGCCCCACAGCGAGCCCATTGACATAGAGCTGTCAGAGTCGGAGTTGCTGGACCTGGCCCGGGCTTCCTTACCGCAGAACTAGGAGACCGAATATGGTTGCGGAGCAGGACCAAGCCGCTCGTTTGGGTGTAGTCGAAGGTAGAATCGCCGAGCAATCGGTGGCTTTACAGGAAATCAGGACTGACCTAAGGGAGGGGCTGAAAGAGGTCAACGGAAGGGTGGACCATTTGTCTGGGCGTCTTGACTACTTGTCGGGACGTATCGACGGTCTGTCGGGTCGGATCGACCGGATGTTCCTATCATCCTGGGCCATCGGCGGAGGCATTATCGCTTCCCTCATAGTCCTTATAATCAGAGGAACATGAAGGAATCAGTACGTTCAACAGCCCGTTGAGCGGGTCTCAATCTCACCGGAGGACCTACCATGGCGCAGCAAGACCAGCTGGACCGTTTCTCCCAGGACTCAGAGATTATTCGCCCTCCGGACAGCCTGGTGTCCAACGCCAACCTCCAGGACTATGACGCCGAGTACCAGCGTTCAGTGGATGACCCGGACGGCTTCTGGGAAGCAGTGGCCTGGGAACTGGAATGGCTGGAACCGTGGGACAAGGTGTTCCAGTGGGACTATCCCAACTTCCGTTGGTTCTCCGGCGCCAAATGCAACATCACCATCAACGCTTTGGACCGTCACGCGGCCTCGGGTCGGCGGAACAAGGCTGCCTTTATATGGCTTGGTGAGGACGGAACGGAGCGAATTTTCACTTACGGCGTCCTCTCGCGGCTCGTAAACAAATTCGCCAACGGCCTGAAGTCTCTTGGTGTGTCCAAGGGAGACCGGGTGGTTGTCTACATGCCTCTGGCCCCGGAGGGTGTAATCGCCATGCTCGCCTGCGCCAGAATCGGAGCCGTCCACAGCGTGGTGTACGCCGGGTTCAGCGTCGGCGCCCTCAGGGACCGGATAACGGACGCCCAAGCCAAAGTTGTCATCACGTCCGACGCGGGCTACCGCAGAGGCCGCAAGGTGGACTTGAAGGGAATCGCCGACGAGGCTGTGGAGCCCCTGGACTTCGTGGAGAAGGTGGTCGTGTGGAAGCGGGAACCTGATACCGTCCTGGCGGGCAGGGACGTGGACTTCGACGAACTGCTGGCCTCAGGCTCGCCCCATTGCGAACCGGAAAGCATGGACTCAGAGGACCCGCTATTCGTTCTGTACACAAGCGGCACCACGGGAAAGCCAAAGGGGGTCCAGCACGTCCACGGCGGCTACATGGTGGGGACCTACTACCACTTCAAGACCTTCTGGGACATCAAGGAAAACGACGTATATTTCTGCACGTCGGACATAGGCTGGGTTGTGGGCCACAGCTACATCGTCTATGCCCCGCTTATAACCGGAGCGACGACAGTGTTTCGGGAGGGGGCGATAGACTACCCCCACCCCGGTGTCTTCTACGAGGTCATCGACAAGTATGGCGTAACCGTGGGCTTCACGGCGCCTACGGCGATCCGGATGCTCATGCGCTACGGAGATGACCATCTCAAAGGCTACGACATGTCGAGCCTGCGGTTCCTGACCTGCGCCGGAGAGCCACTGAACCCCGAAGCCCAGCGGTGGGCATACCAAAACCTGTGCGGTTCGGGGCGGTGGGGATATATGGCGGACAACTGGTGGCAAACGGAAACGGGGGCGCCCTGCCTGGCAACCCAGCCAACCATGTCTTCCAAGCCAGGATACGTAGGAAAACCCGCGCCCGGAGTGATCGCAGACGTGGTGGACTCGGAAGGCGTCGCCATCACCGAACCCAACAAGGGGGGCCTGCTGGTCCTGAGACGGCCCTTCCCAAGCCTGTTCAGGACTGTCTACGGAGACCCTGAGCGGTATGCCCGCGACTGGAACCGGATACCTGGCTGTTACTTCACCGGCGACGTGGCAATGAAGGACGAGGACGGCTATTTCATGGTGGTGGGCAGAGCCGACGACGTGCTCAACGTCTCGGGCCACCGGATTGGCACCGCCGAAGTGGAGAGCGCCCTGGTCTCCCACGCGACGGTCGCGGAAGCGGCGGTGATAGGAGTCCCCGACTCCATCAAAGGCGAGTCAATCAAGGCTTTCGTCACTCTGCGTGTGGGGAGCGAGCCGTCGGACGAGGCTGTGGGAGTCCTGAAGCTTCACGTCCGGCACGAGCTGGGTCCCATCGCCGTTCCGGACGCAATAGACTTTGTAGGCTCCCTTCCCAAGACTCGCTCCGGCAAGATAATGCGGAGGCTGCTCAAGGCCCAGGAACTGGGGATGGACCCAGGGGACATCACCACTCTTGAGGAGTGATTTGGAGCAGAGCCATGACCGTTAACGTAATCGTGCAAGGGACCGGAGACCCGGTGGTGATGCATCCCTGCCTTGGGCGTGGGGCCGCCGACTTCAACCAGGTGGCCGAGTCCCTGGCCGCCGCCGGATTCAAAGCCGTGGCCATAAACCCTAGGGGCATCGAGGGAAGCCCTGGCTCGCTGGAGGGGCTCAGCGTCAGAGACCTGGCAGGGGACATGGCCGACGTAATCCGAGAACTGGGAGTGGACAAGGCCCACGTTGTAGGCCACGCCTTTGGCTACAGAGTGGCGGCGGCCGTGGAACTCTACCATCCTGAAATGGTGCGCAGCCTCAGCTTCCTGGCCTGCGGCTGGAAGTACCGTGCAACCCCGGAAGTTTCCGCAGCCCTTGATCGATGCTACATGTTGGACCTCCCGTGGGAGGAGCGGTCTCAGGACGTCAAGACCGCATTCTTTGCACCAAAGAACGATCCAGCGGTATGGAAAGAGGGCTGGTATCCCGAAGCAGCGGCGGCCCAGTCTGGCTCCATGCCTCCCGGCTCGTTCGAGGAATGGAAGGAGAACACCCGGGCCCCCTTGCTTATTGTCCAGGGACTGGACGACACCATCGCCCCTCCGGGAAATGGCCACGACATGAAAGCCGACCTGGGCGACAGGGTCACCGTTGTGGACCTTCCCGACGCCGGCCATGCGTTACTGCCAGAGCAGCCCGCCGGCATCTCAGAGGCCCTGATCGCTTTCCTGCGACAGCATTAGTCTGCCAGCCCCGTGCTATACCCTTTCGTTGACCGTGAAAAACCGGCGGCGATATAATCAAAGATAAGGCATCTATCGGCGAACGCCGTTAGAGCCGACACTGTACACAGGCGGGAGCACCTGGAAGCCAACGAACTGGCGCGTCAGATAGTAGATATCGCTTCGGAGAAGCAGGCCGAAGACATCGTCATGCTGGACATTCGCGACATGACGCCCTTCGCCGATTACTTTGTCATCATGAGCGCCGAGAGTCGGCGCCAGTTGAACGCCCTGGAAGAAGACCTCGTCCAGACCCTGAAACACGCCGGCATTCCCGTCCGTCACAGAGAAGGCAAGTCCGACACCGGATGGATCCTGCTCGATTATGGCGACGTTGTAGTCCACCTGTTTGGGTCCGAACAGAGGGAATACTACCGCCTGGAACAGTTCTGGGCCCAAGCTCCGCAAGTCGTCAGGATTCTCTGACCCAGGGTTCCACTTCCCGGTCGTAGCTTAGGATTTCCTCCGGCGAGAAGAAGATCGCCGTCTCCCGTTCAGCCGACTCCACCGAGTCCGAACCGTGAATCAGATTGCGCCCCAGGTCCACCGCCATATCGCCTCTGATGGTGCCCGGCGAGGCGTCCACCGGGTTTGTTGACCCCATGGTGTTCCTGGTCAGTTGGACGGCGTTCTCTCCCTCCAGGACCATGGCGACAAGCGGACCTGAGGTGATGAATTCCACCAAGCCCTCGTAGAACGGCTTGCCCACGTGCTCCCCGTAGTGGACCGCTGCCGTTTCTCTATCCATCTGCAGCATTTTCATCGCCGCTATCTTCAGGCCTCTGGACTCAAGGCGGGAAACCACGGCTCCTACCAGACCCCGTTGGACTGCGTCGGGCTTGAGCAGGACCAGAGTTCTCTCCATAGCGCTCCTCTCGAATTCTGTATAGGCTATCGACTGATTGGCCGGGGCCCTTTGGGTGTCCCTATATTGGGCGTCCTTAGGTACAAAGGTTCCAGAGTGGCGGGATGGTCAGACTCGCCTCTGAGCAGCCTGGATTCTCCCAAGGCGGCAACGCTGTAAAGCCGGTCCTCGGTGGAGTGGTCTCTGATAACCACAACCAGTGGCCCAGCCGTCTCGGAAAGTAAATCTTTATTGAGGGCCGCGCCCTCGCCGCAAACGACGCAGGATTCAGGCAATTCGTCGACCAACTCCTCCGGAGTTGTGATTCTCTCATCCGACAGCTTGCTCCAAAGGCCTTCTCTCAGCCCGAAACAGGCGGTCGAAACCTCTCCCCGCCCAGCGTCCAGCAAGGCGTATACAGGAAGACCCATGTGGGAGTAGGGATGAGCCTCAGCTTCCAACGTCCCCACGCCGACGATGGGCAGGTCCAGAGCCATAGCGAAACCCTTTGCCAGGCTGAGTCCCACCCGCAACGAGCTAAATCCACCAGGTCCTAAAGACACCGCGATGCCCGTCAGGGCTGACGCTCCGCCAGCGGAATCCAGCAGAGCAGCTACAGCAGGCATAAGCTCGGCTGTGTGGTTCCTGCGGGACTCCCATGTGCGGGATTCGACAGGTTTTCCGTCCCGCCACAGGACGGTTCCCGCTTTCCGTGTAGACGTGTCGATGGCGAGAATGGTCATGGCGACTCCGCCGTTGACCGGGTCGGGTCTTCTCTCCAAGTCTTTAGGTGTGTAAACAACCCGTCTGTAAGCCGCTCTACGGTAGCGTGGTGTCCAGTAACTGAGATTTGGCGTTCCGACGTGAGTTCACCCAAGGGAGCCAATGATACCGTGACGCTGTTCTCCGGGAACAGCTCTTCGAACTTGTCCGCCCACTCGATGACACAGACACCGTCCGACGGCGCGCTGTAGGAGAGCAACTCTTCCATCCCCAGGTCCCAGGCTTCCTCTGGACTCTCTATGCGGAACAGGTCCATGTGATGAAGAATCATTCTGCCCACGTGCCGGGTGACCAGCACGAAGGTTGGGCTGCGGGCGTATCCGGGAACGTCCAACCCCCAGGCTATCCCCTGGGTGAGACAAGTCTTTCCGGCGCCAAGGGGCCCAATGAGGAGAAATATGTCTCCCGCCACGGCGTTTCGTCCCAGGTGGCGTCCCACTTCCCAAGTCTCCTCGGGGCTGTGGCTAAGGACGGAAATGGGCTGCGCCATCTACTTGTAGTGGTCCCAACCGCCGGAGGCCATTTCAATTTCCTTGCCATCGGCTCCTATTGCCGACACGTGGCCGGGGGAACCTTCCACTATTTTCCCGATGACCGCGGCTTGGGGAAGCGCGGAAATCGCGGTTGCCATCGTCTCTTCGGGCGCTGTGAAAAGGAGCTGGCAGTCCTCTCCCCCGCTCAAGACTAACGAGACGTAGTTGTCTGGGAACGCGGCCTTGATGTGTGGACTGACGGGAGCTTCATCGCCTTCTATGCGAGCGGAGACTCCGCTGGCCTGACAAAGCTTGCCCAGGTCGTCCATCAACCCGTCACTGATGTCCATCGCCGCCCTTATTCCCAGAGCGGCCAGCTGCCGTCCCTCTTCCAGCCGGGGCGTCGGGCGGCGGTGGGCTGTAGACAGGAACTCGTACGAGTCCTGGTCCGCCGAACCCTCTCCCAGGAGCAGCTTAAGGCCGCCTGCCGACGATCCCAGATCCCCTGTCACCGCGATGAGGTCTCCCTGCTTGGCGGCTGACCTGACCATCGGGTCCCGCTGGCATGTACCCAGCAGGCCTATGGTCACAAAGGCTTTCTCAGCGCCCACCATGTCCCCGCCGATGATGGAAACTCCGCAGCTGGAGGCCAGGTCAGTCATGCCCTTGTACATCATGTCAAGGTCGTCCATGCAGACGTCGGCGGGCATCCCCAACGTGACCAGTGCGTAGGTAGGGTCTCCCCCCATGGACGCAATGTCGCTCAAATTCACGGCCACTATCTTCCAACCCACATCTTCCCAGGAGGCTGTCCGACCTATGATGAAGTGGACTCCCTCCACCATAGTGTCGGTGGTCCAGAGATGGACAAGCCCCCCTGATCTCCATGCGGCGGTGTCGTCCCCGATGTCCACCAGAAGCTCCGAGGCGGCGACGTTGGGGCGTCCGCTTAAGGCTCTCTGGCTCAACCGGTGTATGGCCCCGAATTCTCCCAGGTCTCTTAACGTCATTGGCGGTCTCTCAAGCCTCTCCTTGCAGTCTGGAATTATACCACCGGTGGGATAGTCCTAGATTCAAAATCGCTGGACAATAAGTGTGGGCACGGTTAAGGTGCACCGATGGGCATGCACATTCAGCCAACGGGCGTCGGGGAAGCGGTGCCATGCGGGTATTAATCCTGTCTGACATACACGCTAATCTGGAAGCACTGACGGCGGTGTTGGAAGACGCTGAGTCCCAGGGCCCGGTGGATGAGATATGGTGCCTTGGGGACACTGTAGGATACGGTCCCGACCCCGTGGCCTGCCTTGATGCGTTGCAAAGCCGTCCCAACTTCACTGTGGCTGGGAACCATGACCTGGCTGCCATTGGTAGAGTGGACGTTGATCTTTTCAACAACAGCGCACGTCTGGCCGCTCAATGGTCGGCCCGAAACATCGGCGGCCCGGAGAAGAGGTTTCTTTCATCGCTGCCCATTTCCATCAAGAGACTGGGTTTTACGATGGTCCACGGCACGATCCGGGACCCCGTCATGGAATATCTGATTGACGCCGAGTCAGCGATGGACACCTTCCGGCGTATGGAAACTCCCTTTTGCGTCGTGGGCCACTCCCACATACCGTTTCTGTGCCGTCTGGAATCAACCGATGGCGGGAACGTCGAGCCCCGGTTCGCCCAGTTCCCGGAAGGCGAAATAGTACCTCTGGGGTCGGGGCCGGCGATCGTCAACCCTGGAAGTGTCGGACAGCCGCGGGACAGCGACCCCAGGGCGAGCTACGCAGTGTATGACTCGGATGCAAAGACCGTCCAATGGCATAGGATAACCTATGACATTCCCCGCACCCAGGAGAAAATCCGTAACGCCGGGCTGCCGGAGCCCCTAGCCCGAAGGCTGGAACAGGGCCTTTGACCTTGTTCATATACGGTTCTGGATTCCGGCCTTCGCCGGAAAGACGGGATAGGGGCGACCGGCCGGTCGCCCCTACGACAAGACCAGGGTTGGGGTGAGGGTGTAACAATAACAGCCCCTGCCCAGCCAGCGTTCCCATTGACCCAGAAGTCGGGCCGTTCATATAATGGCTTGAAGTCGGCCCGCTAGCTCAATTGGCAGAGCAACGGACTCTTAATCCGTAGGTTCTCGGTTCGACCCCGAGGCGGGTCACCATTATTTGGACATCAAAAAGCCCCTTGCACCGTAAGGCAAGGGGCTTTTATCATGACCCTTGCAGGCGCTTTAGAACACGGCGATGGGGTTGATGGGCGACCCTGTTCCGCCGGCCACCTTGAGAGGAGCGATGATGAACATGAACTCGTTGCGCCCCTCCTCTTGGCAGGCCTGTGAGAGAGGTTTCAGGTCGGCGTTGTCCACCAGGGCCAGGCCAAAGGATGAAATCACGGCGTGGATAGTCCTTGGCAGCTCGTAGCCGGTGGGCATCAGGTCCATCATGTCCCAACCCAGCACCGCCACGTCGTTCTCTCGAATGAAGGGAATGCACGAGGCGTGAAGCCCCGGGCGCTGTCCTGCGCCTGTCGTCCCCCACGGCCTCCCAGGGTTGGCCTCGTCGTAGGCCTCCCGTCCGCTGTAGACGATGATTGCGTCGCCTGGCTCCAGGTTCGATCCCTGGGCTTTGACGATCTCGTCCAGCTCCCAACCGTGGACCGGTTTATCCTGGGTGACGTAAGGTTCGCCCCGGTGGCGTGGGCCGTCCAGTAAGACTCCCCGGGTGATGATGCCGTCTCCCCAGGCGTCCACGGCCCCGAAATTAGCTCCCTCGTAAGTGACCTCCACGTTCGGGTCCTTGCCGTTCCACATTCCGTCCGTGTCCCAGACGTGGCAGAGGGCGTCGAGGTGAGTGGCCGCGGTGCCGTGGTAGAAGACACCGATGTAGTCCTGGCATCCCCCTGCGCCGAACTCCCTCTCCCGTTTTCGCATCCAGTGGTTGGCGGGCAGGGGATTTTCCGGGTTGGGGGTCTTTGGGATGTACCTGCTGAGGGACACCTTTCGCCCCTTCTGCACCAATCCTGCCGCTGCGGCGCACTTCTCGGGCGTGATCAAGTTGACTGCCCCCACGTCTTCATCGTCCCCCCAGCGGCCCCAGTTCCTGTTGTCTCTCAAGTAAGCGGCTACTTCTTCCTTTGTCGGTAGGCGATTCTCAGGCATTAGACGCTCCCTTCTGGCTGGTTCACTAACTTTGGATCAGTGCTTGGGCACCTTGTTCGGACACATAATATAGCCATGTGCCCCGCCCCGCCAAGGGTCTGCAACTTCACCTGCGAGGCCGACACCATGCTGTGGATAGTCCTCACTTGCTATGTGAAGTTTCAATTAGAGGTGGCTGTCTTGACCAGAGCGTAGCTGGTGCTGCGTCCGCCTTCTGGACTTCGTGTCAGTATGCCATGTTCCATGAGGTCCGTGATGTCACGTAAGGCGGTATCCTGAGAACATCGGACCATTCTCGCCCATATGGACGTGGTGAGCTGGCCTTCAAAACCGTCCAGAAGTCGGTTGATAACGACACGCTGGCGTTCGTTGAGAGTAAAGCTTGCGATTCTTTCCCAGAAGCGGGCCTTTTCGAGCGTCGTCGACAGGGTCGTTTCTGCGCCCTCTATCGCCCGGTCGAGGCAAGCAAGGAACCAATTCATCCATTCGGATATGTCGGTCGTGCCTGTCTGTGTCCGCTCCAGAATGTTGTAGTAAGCAGCCCTTTCCTTCTGGATTTGAGACGACATGCTGTAGAAGCGTTGGGGACTACCCTCGGAGCGAGCCAAGGCCATGTCTGCAATGGCTCTAGCGATGCGCCCGTTGCCGTCATAGAAGGGATGCACCGTAACGAACCAGAGGTGAGCCAGCCCAGCCTTGAGCGTCCAGTCGGCGGCGGATGGCATATTGAACCAGTCCAGGAAGGCTCCCATCTCATGGTCTAGTCTGTTTGCGGCCGGAGCTTCAAAATGCACCCGTTCCCGGCCAATGGGGCCTGAAACAACCTGCATTGGGTCAGACCTGCTGTCGCGCCACCCACCCACGGTAATCCTTCTCAGTCCACTCCGTCCTGTAGGGAATAGACTGGCGTGCCAACCGAACAAGCGGTCCTGGGTAAGGGGCTGGGAGTAGTCCTGAGTCGCGTCGAGCATCAACTCCACGATTCCATCGACGTTTCTGTCCGTGTGAGGGAGCCCGGCGAAGTCCATTCCAAGATGCTGGGCGACTGAGAAGCGGACCGGGGCAGGGTCGAGTATCTCGCCTTCGATCCCGCTGCTCGTTACCACGTCCTCGGTTAAGGTGTTGAGTTGGGCCTCTCGGCGCAGGTTGAAGCCCAGGGCCTCCATCCGACCTACGAGCCGACCCTGCCTGTGCCTGACTGCACCTAGTTGGTCAACCAATTCTTCCTGGCGCCAATGAAAACTGGGCCAGTCGGGCTGCTGGTGCATATATAAACTCCGCAACATATGCGGTTATTGTAGGCTCTAATCGCCGCAGCCCGCAAGTTCTACACCGCATCTGATGCGGAGAATAGCTCCGCCAAGCGTCTCCCGTTATAATGCATTATCCACTGGGGAAATGGATCGGAGGGATGGGAGCTATGAAAGCTACCGGCGTCACACATATTGGAATCTGCGTGCGGGACATGGACAGGTCATTGGTCTTCTACCGGGACATATTGGGGATGACGGTCTTGGGAGATAGGGACACCGATCCCAGTGAAAGTGGTCGGATGAACAACTACAAGCATCCTAGAAAGACTAGGAGATGGGTGAGCCTGAGCTACGGCGAGGGGACCAGCCCGACCCTGACTTTGACCAGCCACCCCGGTGAGGAGCCGGACGGCACGGCGATTCTGCTGGACCAGGTGGGCATCCACCACATCTCCTTCGGAGTCAGGGACGTGAAGTCTCTGGCCGAAGAGCTTATCTCCAAGGGCGTCGAGCTTGGAGGGACACTGGAGGACTTCACCGACGCCGACGGAAATGTCCACAGCGTCTACGTTCGGGATCCCGACGGCATCCTGGTCCAGTTCAACGTGCCCTAAGCAGTTGCGCCCGAGCCAGTCGGGGCGTTCGATAGACTAGCAAGACACGAGGTTGATGATGTCCCAACGGCAACTATCCCCTAGCATTAGGCAAATCGCAGAATTGCAATACGGTGAGATTGTCGGGCGGTTGTACGCCTGCGAGCACTTGGAGAACGAATTCGATCGGATTGAAGATTCTCGCGTGCTGTACGGCTGGAGTTTACTCACCCAAGAAGTGCTGATCCGGTTGGCTGAGACCACATTGAAGCTATTGTATATGCTTTACTTCGACGTTATGCCATCGCATGGTCACAATCTAGCCGCTTTATGGGCGAAACTCCCTCTAGAAGTTCAGGAGGAAGTTCTTGCTAGACGACGAGATCTTCCCGATGGAGAAAATGGTGTAAGTTTCGGAGAATATGGCATGGATGACTTCCAAGACGTTCGATATTCGTTCGAGCGTCGCCTCGGGGGACAGACTATGCGCTTCGAACATCGCCGACTCTACTTGGATTCGCTGGCAGCCACTTCCTTAGCGATAGACTGGTTAGGTGAGATAACGGCTTGGCCGTGGGCTGGAGTACTGGATACATCGTTAGCGGAGTATAGAATCGTACCTATCAGTGACGGACGATTCCACGTATGGACTGACAATCCTATAGAGCCTATGGATTGGGCAGGTGCGATAATAGAACCTAAGGACGGCAAGTATATATGGACTCTTTACTTTGGATTCACCGACAGCGACCACAATAAGAAGCCATATAAACTTAGCTCCTTGAATTACCTGTGGCCCATTAATGAGCTGTTCACTGATTCGGTTTCGGACTGTGTTGAGCAGATTCATAGGGCGTATCAGGAACCTTGTCCCGCATTGATGGAGGCCATAGAAGAAGCTGTTGCTCGGAAAGGGCTTAACTAAGGGAACTACGTGCCGAGGTTCTTAGAGGGACATAAGCTTATTGGTTTGTAGTAGGCTCTTGTGTGGGGGCGGTGTGCAATAAGGAGAATCCCGTGGACAAGCGGTTGACGTTTTGTATAGCTGTGGTGCTCGCTGTGATAATTGATGGGTATTATCTAGAATGGTCGACACTAAAAGGAGTTGTTGAAGCGTTCAGAGGATTCTACTCGTGAACAATTGCAGAATATGTGAAAACTAAGAGTGTATCTGTCGGGCGCACAGTGGAATAAGATCATTACCTAAGGTCGGTCTGCAAAGGAGACAGGGAATGGTAGCCAATTTCACCAATCGCACTTTATGGACCGGCGACAATCTGGACGTGATGCGCGGTCTTAACTCGGAGTCAATAGACCTGATTTACCTCGACCCGCCTTTTAACTCCAATCGTAACTACGCTGCTCCGATCGGATCGGAAGCGGCCGGGGCCGCGTTCAAGGACACTTGGACTCTGGACGACGTTGACTTGGCTTGGCACGGGTTGATAGCCGAGGAACATCCGGGCCTGTACAGCATCATAGACGCTGCCGGAATAGGCCACAGCAAAGGGATGAAATCGTACCTGATCATGATGGCGGTCAGGATGTTAGAGATGCTGCGAATCCTGAAACCGACCGGGTCCCTCTACCTTCACTGTGACCCTACGGCGGGGCATTATCTCAAGCTCTTGATGGATACGATATTTGGAGCCGGGCAGTTCCGCAGTGAAATTACATGGCGCCGGACTAACGCTAAAGGATTGGCTTTCAAGGGGTATCCCAGCAATGCGGATCTCTTGTTGTATTACACCAAAGGGGACAGTTTCACCTGGGCTCGTCCATTCCGGCCCCATGATCAATCCTACGTGGACAAATTCTATCGCTATATTGAACCAGGAACTGGAAGGAGGTATCAACTAGCTGATCTGGTCAATCCGAATCGAGATCGTCCCAACCTGACTTATGAATTTCTGGGCGTTACCAGAGTGTGGCGATGGACACAACAACGGATGCAATCGGCGTACGACCAAGGTCTAGTTGTACAACAAAAACCGGGGTCAGTTCCACGCTTGAAGAGGTACTTGGACGAGATGCCGGGAGTCCCCATAGATACGATATGGGATGACATAAAGTCAATTCAGGCGAACTCACCCGAACGAATAGGCTATCCGACCCAGAAACCGCTCGCCCTTCTAGAGAGAATCATTAGTGCCAGTAGCAATGAAGGCGATTTGGTGCTGGATCCATTCTGTGGTTGTGCCACTGCCTTAATCGCTGCCGAGAAACTGGAGCGCCAATGGGTAGGGATCGACTTATCCCCAGTTGCGCGCACCCTCGTAGCCCGTCGATTGGAAAAGGAACTGGGCTTGTTCGGATTGCAAACGGTCTACCGTGACGACATCCCACAACGCACGGATCTAGGAGAACTCCCACGATATCAGTCCCACAAACATACCCTTTACGGCCGTCAGGAAGGGATTTGCGCGGGGTGCAAGGTGATGTTCCCATTTCGTAACTTCACTATCGATCATGTCGTGCCACAATCCAAGGGAGGAACGAACCATATAGACAACCTTCAACTGCTTTGTGGGGCTTGCAACTCGGTCAAGGGAACATTGTCACAGGCCGAGTTTCTCGCCAAGTTGAACGCTTAACGTGCTAGGTCGAGGGTTCCAAGCTCTGTTTCCACAGCCCTGGGGCCTCTACGTGACCCGTATTGGGTGGGGAACGGGTTGGTTGAAGAGATAGCCCTTCTCGTTGAAGGGTATGTCTTCCGGCTGAACATTCCCCGCCGCATCGGTGGCGCGGGTCATCAGCGTGTGCCGCCCCGGCTGGGCGTCCCAGGTGAATTGGAAGCGGGCCCACGAATGCTGCACCTGGGGCTCCAACACAACAGCGTCCCTCCATGAACTGCCTGAATCGACGCTCCATTCAACCCTGACAATCGGTCCGCCCGGCGAGTGAGCGTAGCCATAGATTTGGTGGACGCCTGCGGACAACTCGGCCGGCCAGGGGAGCGCCAAAGCGCTCTTGATGACCTGAGCAGTGACTGATCGCCCCAACGCTTCACCCTCCGGTTCGTAGGAGTCTCCGATGAGCACGTATGAAGTTGTGTTGTTGCGGGTCCAGAGGCGTTCCGATGCAACGACTATTTTGCTTAGCCATTTAATGCTGGAGCTGCCCACCCATCCCGGAACGAGCGCACGCACGGGATATCCGTTGTCCTTGGGCAGAGTTTCGCCGTTGAGGGCGTACGCAAGAAGAGTGTTGGGGTGCAAAGCCTTCTCAGCAGGCATAGCCCGTCGAAACCCTCCCTCAGGAGACTGTTCATCCATTCCGACAAGCAGGACGCTGACCGCACCTTCCCTTATACCGGCCAGGGTCAGCACGTCCCTCAGGGGAACTCCGGTCCATTCACCGTTGCCGACTGCACCGGTCCCCCACTGCGTTCCGGCGGCAGGCTGTCCCTTTACTAGGTCGAACATGACCCGGTGATTGCCGGCGCATTCCAGGTAGGAGACTACGGTTCGGCTGGGCATGCTCCGTATGTCCTCGTAGGACAGAGAAAGCGGGGTGTCGATGGCATCGCCGTCAACGGAAAGCCGCCAATCGGGAGCGTCTACATCAAGGCTGACGGAGTTGTTGCGTACGAAGAAAAGCCGGTTGGGGGTGATTATCCCCTGCATGGTTTCCAACCGGGATTCCAGGCTGTTGTCCCCGCGTTGTATGAACGGCTCCGGGTCTTTGAACCACGGAGACAGCTTTGTGCCGGGGGTGGGAGGAGCTTCGGTGGCTTCAGGGGTGGGTAGGTCTGTGCAGGCCGCAAGCACGGCGGCGACGCCTCCCATGGCAAGCAGCCAGAGGAATTTCCGTCGGCTCATGCCCCTCTTGTGGGCGTATTCCCAAAGGCCCCCTGGTTCGTCTGAGCCAGCCATATGTTGTCTACTTGATTGTGGCGCCCTGTTAGAGTGGTCTCTAAGGCTAAGGCTTCAGCATCAGCTTGCCCGTGGACTGGCGTCCCTCCAACAGACGGTGGGCTTCGGCAGCTTCTGAGAGGTGGAACGTCCCGGTGATGCTAAGAGTGAGCTTGCCCGAGGCTATCCAGTCGTACACCTCGTTGGAACGCCATAGAAGCTCCTCTCTGTCCGCTGTGTAGTCGTTCAGGCTGGCGCGAGTCACGAAGAGGGAGCCTTTCGAGCCCAGGTCTGCGGTGTCCACCAAGGGAATCGGGCCGCTGGTCTGGCCGTACAGCACCAGGTATCCCCGTCGTGCCAGACTGTTCAGGCTCTTGTGGAAGGTGTCCTTGCCTACCGCGTCGAAGACCGCCTTGACTCCTTGGCCGTTCGTCTCTCTCTTGATGGCCTCCTCGAAGTCCTCTTCCGTGTAGATGATGGCGTGGTCGGCCCCGGCGGCTTTTGCGATTTCGGCCTTCTCCCCGGTCGAAACTGTGACGTACACGTAAGCCTCGACCATCTTGGCCATCTGCACCAGCATCAGACCAGTGCCCCCCGCTCCCGCGTGGACCAGTATTGGGTCTCCAGGATTTAAGGGACAAGTACTGAAGGCCAGGTAGTGGGCCGTCTGGCCGCCGCTGCACGCCCCCGCCCCAATCTCCGGCCCCAACTCTTCCGGCACTGGGACACACAAACGGGCCGGCACCGCCACCCGTTCGGCGTAAGAACCGGTGACGCCTCGGTAGGCGACCAGGTCACCCACGTTGATGTCGGTGACTCCCTCTCCGACCTCTAGCACGATTCCCGACGCCTCCCGTCCCAACGTCAAAGGCAACTCATCCGCGCCGTGAGACCCTTCTCCCTTTCGAATCAGGACGTCGTTGTAGTTGACGCCTATGGCTTTGACGTCGAGTAAGACCTGTCCGGGCCCCAGTGTTGGCTCAGGGACGTCCTCATAAGTCAGGACTTCCGTCCCGCCCATCCGGTGTATGCGAACTGCTTTCATGGTTCACCTGCCCTCAGTTGATTCCAGTGTATGGGTGATTCGGCGCTATGGGGGTTTGCCGTGGCACTTTTTGAATTTCTGCCCGCTGCCGCAGGGGCACTTCGAGTTACGCCCCACTTTCCCATGAGTCCGCGATATGAGCTTGCGCTCCTCGCAGGCCTGGCATGTGCAGGCTGGGGGATGTTCCGATGTCCAATTGGGACGGACCATTTGTTTCGTTCCTTGCTCGGGTGTCGCCCATCATTATACGACGGGCGGACCTATAACGCATGGATGCTCTTTGTCTATGTGGCCTTTGCCAAGAGCGGACGCGTCGCGTAGCATAGAGAACACAACGGACCAACCTCCAGAGGAAAGGAGCGGACATGCTTATAAAGATACAGCACGCGGGATATATGGTGCCCAACCTTGACGAGGCTGTGGACTGGTACGTCAACACTCTGGGAGGTACCTTGTGGAAGAGGGGCGAGACAGCGACTAGCGAAATCGCCTTCGTCAGGCTTGGGGACGGAGAGGTGGAGCTGATTGAACCCGCTGACAAATCAGAGCTGGGCGGGGCCACCGGTGCGGTCCACCATCACATGGGTTATGTCGTGGATGACCTGGACGCCGCCGTGGAAGAGCTAAAGAAACAAGGGTTCCGTTTCCGTAACGACGGCCCCGTCGTTAACCTGGCAGGATACCGCGTGGCCCACTTCGACCCGGCGACGACGGGCGGGATTCGCCTCCACCTGACCGAAGAGAATTCGCTGGGTTGGGACTAAGAAACTATC
>DAOUJI010000123.1:0-30180 GCA_034422875.1 Dehalococcoidia bacterium
TCTGGTGATAAAGACCTGGACGACTCCCGGTCCCTTCCGCTGGGAGGGGAAGCACTTCGAATTCCGTTATGTAAATCCATTCCAGGTCCCGTTGCAGGACCCCCATCCGCCGGTGTGGATACCCGGCACCGGCAGCCCGGAAACGGTGGTCTTTTGCGCCGAACGCCGCTATCCATACATCTTTCTGGAGACCGACCTGGCAGCCACGCAAGACATGCTCGCCAACTACCAGGAAGCCGCCAGCCGCCAGGGATACGAGGCTGGGCCGGAGCATATCGGCTACCTGCAACGCATTCTGGTGGCTGACACCGACGAGAAGGCCCGGGAGATCGGCAAAGGTTTCCTGGTGGGCAACGTGGGGAAGGGACGCATACCGTTGCCGCCGGACTACATGGCCCCCATCGGCTACAACACCAGGGACCCCAAGTTCCGCGCCATGAAGGAGAGGGTGCGAAAGGACCCCTTCCAGCTTTCTCCCACCGGCGGGGCAGGCGGGAGCATCGACACCGCCACGTGGGAAGAGATTCTCAACCGGCGCCGCATCATCGTCGGAAGCCCCGAATCAGTGATTCGCCAGATAAGGGAAACTCTGGAACAGTTGCGGCCAGGCATACTGGGAGTCTGGACCAACGACGGCACCATAAGCCACCAGGACACGATGAGGTGCCTGGAACTCATGGGCCAGGAAGTGTTGCCGGCAGTGCGTGAAATCGCCGCCGAGTTGGACCTTCCTTCCCCCTTCGAAAAGGAGCCTTAGACGGAAACATGATCTTCGGAATGTCTACGGACTTCAACGTCCGACCAGGAAAGACACAGGCTGACGCATTCGACGAGTCATTCAAACAGGTGATGGCGGCAGAGAAGCTCGGCATAGACGCCGTTTGGCTGGGAGAACACCACTTCAGTCCAGACCGGTCGGTGCTGGCCTCGCCTCTGATAATCGCCAGCGCCATAGGCTCCATGACCGAGCGGGTGCGCATAGGCCTGGCCGTACAGGTGTTGCCCCTGACCAACCCTCTCCGGGTGGCCGAGGAAGCCGCCACCGTGGACCACATCTCCAAGGGGCGCCTTGACTTTGGAATTGGGCGCAGCGGCCTGACGCTGTACTACGAAGGCTACAACGTCCCCTATGCCGAGAGCCGGGGCCGCTTCATGGAAGCCCTGGAAGTGGTGACCAAAGCCTGGACTCAGCCAAGCTTCACATTCGAGGGAGAGTTCTACAGCTACCACGACGTCACCCTGGTGCCGTCTCCCTACCAGGAGCCCCATCCGCCCATACGCGTGGCGGTATCCAGCGAGGACACCTATAGCATGCTGGGTACGATGGGGTATCCCGTGTTCATTGGGGCCAACTCCCCTATGGAAGAGTTGAAGGCTCGTCTCAAGACATACAGACAAGCCTGGGAATCGGCCGGACATGCCGGTGAGGGCAACTGCTTCATTCGAGTGCCTGCATACCTGGCCGAGACCGAAGAACAGGCCCGCTCCGAGCCTAAGGAAAGCGCCATGTGGATGATACAGTACGGAGCCCGCCAGCTGGCCGGTTCCGCCGCGTCGGCCGAGTCGGCGGCGCGTCTCACCGCAATCGCCAACCAACCTTACGAGGACATTCTCGCGCGCCGGGTCATGTTCGGCACGCCGGAGCAGGTGATCGACCGGCTGAACATGTACCAGGACGAGTTGGGAATTTCCGGCGTGGTCCTGGAGACCAACTACGGCGGACAGATTCCCTACGACCTGGTCGTGAAGTCCCTCAGGCTGCTGGCCGAAGAGGTCATGCCCAGCTTCAAGTAGGCCGTTCGCGGCTGACTGTTAGGTCACGCAGCAGGCTCTACGTCAGGACGCCGTCTTCTTCGAAAGACCGGTATTCGTCGTCCGACAGGCCCACCAGTCCTTTTAGAGCATACTCGTTGTGCTCTCCTATGAGCGGGGCCGGTCTGTCGATAGCGCCCGGCGTCTTGGACAGGTCCATCTCGCTGCGGGACGCCGCGTAGGGCCCGATTTCAGGATGCACCGGGAACTGGAAGTGGCCCCTGTAGGAAAGCTGGGCGTCGTCGAACAGGTCGCGGCAGTCGTTGACGGCTCCCGCCGGTGTTCCAGCGGCCTGGAGCCTGTCCATCAGTTCTCTAGCTTCCCATTCCTGGGTCCATTGGCCCACTAACTGGTCCAAGTCTTCTTCTGCTGCCTTTCGGCGTTCCAAGGTCGAAAACCGCTCGTCGTAGGCCCACCCCGAACCCGACGGGCAGGCCAGATCCCTCAGCCCTTGCCAGGCCTCTTCAGAGTTGCACGCGATGGCAATCCACCGGTCTTCGCCCTTGCAGGGATAGGTCCCGTGGGGAGCGGCTCCGGGGTCGCTGTTTCCCTGACGATGATTGATGGCGCCGTTGACCGTGTAGTCCAACACCAGCGGAGCCGAGAACTGTACCGACGCTTCCAACTGGGAAAGGTCCAGGTGGGTCCCCTGCCCGGTGCGTTTCTTGTAGTCCCAGGCGGCCAGTATTGCAGGCACTGCGAAGCGGGGGATGATGAAGTCAGTATAGGCGCCGTAGGGATTGACGGGTTCCCGGTCGGGCCAGCCGGTCAGGTAGGTCATGCCGGACAGCGACGCCAGCACCGGGCCGAAACCGGGCTGGGAAGACATGGAGCCTCCCCGTCCCAGCATGGACGAACTAAAGACGATGATTCCCTGGTTGGCTTTCTTCAAGTCCTCATAGCCTAGTTCCCACTTTTCCAGGGTTCCAGGCGTGAAGTTCTCGGTTATCACGTCCGCCCATTGAGCGATTCGAAGCACCAGATCTCTAGCTCTGGGATGCTGCATGTCGATGGTAACGCCGTATTTCCCCACGTTGTAGTTGCCGAAATACTCACTTCGGTTCATGCCCGATATGCCGTCCTTGAAGGGGGCGCCTCTGCGGAGCACTTCCGGCCTTTTCGTCGTCTCCACCCGGATGACGTCAGCTCCGTATTCAGCCAGGTACTTGGTGGTCAGCGGCCCTGCCACCACCCAGCAGAAGTCCAGCACCTTCAGTCCTTCCAGGGGTTTAGCCGTCATCAGATAATTCCCTGTTCCTTCAGCAATTCGATTTCCTGGTCGGATAGGCCGAGTTCATCGCCGTAGATCTCCCGATTGTGCTCTCCCAATAGAGGCGCACGGCTGCGCGGCCCGACTCGGTCAGCAACTCCGTCCAATATGAAGCGGCCCGGATATTTCACCGACGTCCCCAACTCGGGATGGGGGAGGGAGACGAAGTAGTCTCTTTCACTCAACTGAGGGTACTCCAGAATGTCCTGGTGGGTGTTGAGAGGGAACAGGATGATTCGGCGGTCCCTGCTCTCTTTAATTAGCTCTTCCTTGGTCTTGGTCTCGATGAAACGTCCGAAATCTATTACGCCCTGCCTCATGACGTCGCCCGGCACCTGCGAGTAGTGCATCTCCTCCCACTTTACGGCGTCGAGGGAGTCGCTTCCCATTCCGTCTTCCCGCATCCATGCGAGCATAGCCCTGGTGCTCGCCGACACTCCCGGTCCGCCTCCCTGGGGCATGAAGTTCACGAACCCGTCCTTGCATTTCCAGTTGACCCTCACCATGGAATCTCCGGCTGTGGGCCTGTACGGCCCCATACGCCTGAGGATGACCTGCTGGGCGTCCCAGAACTGGGGTGCATGGGCCAGGGTCTTGGCTGCGGCCTGCTGGCAGGAAACGTCCACGTGCTGGCCTTCGCCGGTCGCCGCTCTGTGGGTGTGGGCGAGCATCGCCCCAAGAGCTCCAGCGGAAGCTCCGTGGAGATAGAACTGGGGGTGGCTTATGCGAAGCGGGGGCCTGTCCTGGTCTCCCGTGAGATACATGAACCCGCCGAGGGCCATGCCCACAATGTCAGACCCCTTGTAATTGCCATAGGGACCGGTCTGGCCAAACGCCGTAATGGAGACCATTACCAGTCCAGGATTCACGGCCTCCAAATCCGAATACCCCAAGCCAAGAGATTCCATGTAGCCGGGGTCGTGGGACTCAATCAAAAAGTCGGCGTCTTTCACCAGTCGCCTGAGCAGCTCCCCTCCCTCCGGTCTGGCGATGTCCAGCGTGACGCTGAGCTTGCCGGAGGAGTAGGCCCACCAGAACAGACTGTTTTCCGGTCCCGGCTCGTTCTTGTAGAAAGGCCCTCGCAAACGAGAAGAGCTTCCCTCTGGAGGCTCCACCTGGACCACGTCGGCGCCCAGGTCGGCAAGTATCTTGCCGCACAGAATGCCCCGGTCGTCGCTGAGGTCCAGGACTCGATAAGGGCTGAGGAAGTTGTCTGTTGGGCTGTTGTTCATGGCGAAGCCCGGAATCCGGCGTTGCTATTCTAGCACGGGGCGTGTTGCCCATCACGGGCAATCAGGCATCTAACCGGCCGGTTCTTCCTGAATCGCGCACTCGAAATCGACGTCCAGAGGAGCGTCGAGCTTGCTCAGGGCAAGAATCTGAAATCCAAGGACGTTCCCGTCGTTGTCAACCTTTACGTGAGCTTGTCCGTCTTTAGTCTCGACAAAATCCCCGCTCCTGTCTTCCCAAATCACCTCAAGGAAATCAGCTTCGGGGTCGTACCATATATTCACCTGTTTCGCCTTCATTAATCACCATGTCACGGGCGGGCCATCAACCCGCCGTCGACATATATGGGGTGCCCGGTGGTGTAGTCGCACGACTCCGAGGCGGCAAAGACCACCAGCGGTGCAATGTCCGCAGGGCTCCCCTTCCGTCGCAACGGAATGTACCTGACCAGCTGCTCAAGCTCGGCGTCCTCCGGCGAGGGCGCTTCTGTGAACCAGCCTACTCCTACAGCGTTGACTCGTATGTTGTTGGCGCCCAACTCCATAGCCAGCGACCGGGTCAACTGCAACACAGCGCCCTGGCTGGCGCAGTAGGCTGCGGAGTTTTTCATCCCGCGTTCAGCCAGGTCGGAGACCAGGTTCACGATGCGTCCATACTGGTCTCTCACCATGCGCCTGGAAACCACCCGGCTGGCGACGTAAACAGGCCTGAGGTTCCTCCTCAAAACCGCTCCGAACTCGTCCAAGTCCACTTCCGTGAACGGCCTTGCGTGATCGGTGCGGAAGTTGTTGACGAGGATGTCCACCCGTCCATCGGGTCCAACTATGCCGTTTAGCGCCTCTTCCAGCGCCTCTTCTGTGGAGAAGTCGCAGAACACGCCACCTGCGGCTTCCACCACGGATCGGTCGGACGAAACTACGAGGACCTGCGCGTTGGCCTCTGTAAGAGCCTGTGCGACCGCCGGACCGAAGAGCGGGTCGTCCGTGGCCACCACCGCCACCCTTCCACTCAGGTCGTATTCATCAATCAGGGGCATCTCACCCTCCCGGATTACGGACTAAATCTTTGAGCAGTGATGCATCTATAGAGGCACAACCGGAGCATGGCCGGTGGGAGCGATGCCTCCAGCCATGGCCCCGCCGTCCAATATGATCATCTCCCCGGTCATATAGTCGGAGGCGTCGGACGACAGAAACACCGCTATGGGCCCCATGTCCTCTGGCTTGCCCAGCTTGCCCGTGGGCAGGGAGTCTCCCGACGCAGGAAGCCCGGAGCGCATGGATTCGACTCCCCGAGTGGGAATGAAGCCGGGAACTATGGTGTTTGAGGTAATTCCGTAGCGGGCGAGGCTGAAGGCAAGGGTACGGGTGAGCTGAATCATGCCTCCCTTGCCACACGCGTAGGTGTAAATGTCTCGGCCCGCCCTGATGCCGAACCCGGATGCGACGTTGATTATCTTGCCCTTGCCCTGGTCCGCCATGTGTTTCGATACAGCCCTGGCACAGAAGAAAGCTCCCGAGAGGTTCACGTCGATTTCAGAGCGCCATATCTCGTCGGTGACCTCCCAGATGGGTATCCTGGGATTGTTGGTGCGACCGGCGTTGTTGATCATCACGTCGACTCTGCCAAACTCGGCGATGGTCTTTTCCACCATCGCGTCCACCTGGGCTGAGTCGGCAACGTCGCAGGCGATGGCCAGGGACTTTCTGCCCAGTGACCTGACCTCGTTTGCGGCCTCCTCGATAGGGCCTGTCCTGCGGGCTGCTATGGCCACATCGGCTCCTGCTCTGGCCAGAGCGTTCACCATGGCTCGGCCAAGCCCGGTTCCCCCTCCGGTGATGATGATGGACTTACCGTCCAGAGAAAGGCTTTCCAGCAACTCACGCCTCCTTAGCCTATCGGCTCTGCGATGTCCACCTGTGAAGTGACCTCTCCAGCCAGCAGCGTTACAACGTCGCTGCTGTCGGTCCTCAGGATCAGGTTGCCTACTGGGTCCACGTCCTCAGCCATACCCTGGTAGACTTCATCCTTCCACTGCACCCGCACCCTCCTGCCCAGGGTGTCCAGACGTCCCTTCCATTCCAGCAATGCGGGCGCCACTTCTTCCTGGCTGGACGGCGCTTCCCTTCGCAGCGGCATGTACAAGCGGTCCAGTTCATGCAGAAGACTTCCAAGCAGCTCTGTGCGGTCAGCTTCGGCGCCTAATGCATCATTGACGCTAGTCGCTATGCCGGCGATTTCCGGGAAGTCTCCTGGTTTCAAAGCAACGTTCAATCCTATGCCCACCACGGCATAGTCTACAACTCCCGCTGCAGCCGAGCTTTCGACCAGAACGCCGCACACCTTTTTCCCGTCTAAGCGGATGTCGTTAGGCCATTTTAGCGTAGTCTGAAGACCGGTGGATTTCCGTATAGCCCGAGCCACAGCTAGACCGGCCATGATGGAGATATATTGGAGGCCCCACGCCGACGGGCGAAGCGCAACCGACAAATAGAGGTTCCCAGGTTCGGATATCCATTGGCGCTGGAATCGTCCGCGAGCAGCGGTCTGCTCCTCAGCCACCACCACTATGCCGTCGTCGTCAGATTCCTTCGCCAGCCTGGCGGCCTCGTCCATCGTGGACTCAAGGCTGCGATAGTATAGAATCCGTCGCCCCACCACCTTGGTGTACAGGCCCTGACGCAACGTGGAGGATACTATGTCCTGCGGCACCTGTGAATCGGGCTGTCTAGCTTTCCTTGGAGGGCAGGGCCACTATGGCCTTGCCTATGACGAGACGCCCGCTCTCTTCATTGGACAGATAGATGTCGCACTCCAGGACGTTGTCGCCGTCCTCTTCCCGCTTGTCAGTGACCAGACCGCTAAGAGTCACCTCGACGTGAGGCACGGGTTGGCGAAAGACCACATCCAGGTTCTTCAGGACCGCGTTCGGCGACCAGCCGGTAATGAGCTGCGTCATGAGCCCGACGCTCATCACTCCGGGAACGATAGGCGCCTTCAGTTTGTTCTGAAGGGCTATTTCAATGTTGGTGAATCTGGTGGGACCCGTCTGTCCCCAGGCATTGGCGCAAAAGAGTTCCACGTCCTCGTCAGTGATGTCCTTGACGACGGGGCCAACCTCGTCCCCAAGGTCAACGTCTTCGTAGGTTATCAGGTCTCCGTATGCCATGATTTACTCCCGGGCAGCGAAAGATTCCTGTACGTCAGCCACCCTTTCGCCCTTTTGATTTGTGAACACTGTCTCCCATACCATGAACACCATGGTGCCCGTGCGTCCGGTTTTCGGATAGACTTCTTTCAGGAAAGTGGAGGCCGACAGCGAGTCTCCCGCGATGATGTCGGCTTCGGGAGCCACCATCTGTCCCGCGTGAAATCGCAGGGTGCCGAAATTCAGTTTGATGTCGGGTGTTGTCACGTGGCGTACGAAAACGCTGCACAGGGCCGGTGGAGCAACCAGGCCCGGGTGACCAGCCTTCTTGGCGGCTTCCTCGTCGGTGTAGATGGGATTGGTCTCCCCGAGGGCCTTGCAATAGTCCTTAATCAAGTCGGCGGACACATGGAAGGGGCCGGTCTTGTATTCCTTCCCAAGAAGGGACCTGTCGTAGTCTACCTCAAGTGTCATATCTCCTCCGATTCATCAAACCTTGGCGGCGACCGTATCTTCCAGCCTGACGGGCTTGAAGTCCCCGGATCGAAGGGCCGCCACCAGGTCCTTCTCGTTCCTGATGTCTCCGTTGAATGAGGTCATGCAAGCGGCAATGGCGCTGACCAGATGGGCGTCGCTGCCCCCGATGCCTCTGTAGCCCATGCTCTCGGCCAGCTCGAGCGCCTTTTCGTTCTCTCCCTTACGTGCGCCGCCGTTGTGGGTCTCCACAATTCCCACTTCTGGGAATTTCACGCCATCGGCTATGAAGCCGCAGAGACCGATTCCCGGTCGTCCAGGATGGGCCGGAAAGGCGATGGCGCCGTGCTTTCGCGCCTCCACCATCAACTTGTTGGAGTCCATTCGTACGTCGCCGAAATTCATGGCGTTCATCAGGTCTTGGGTGGCCCCGTAGACGAGGAAGTGGCCGTAGAACGTGTCGAGTTCAGCGCCTTTGAATATCTTGACATCGTACTCTTCAGCCAGCGCCGAATAGTCCGCGTCGATATCGAACTTCCTGTGCTCGGTCAGGACGATGGCATCCACTACATTGCCCTTCTTCCTGATCACCTGAATCCACTTCATGTACTGCTCCACCGTTGCCCGCGCGTCATCGGAGGAGACCGAATGGGAGTGCATGTCTACGTACATTGGTCTGGTTGTTCGCTCCTGTATATTGTCGTCACGCCCGACCCATAATAATAACGGCCAAGGGTCATTAAATCAACGCCGGTTGGTGTGTATCGTCGTTCGACTTTTGGAAGAGCGGTGTACCTCTCCAGTACGCTCCCATCGGAGAATTGGCGCCCCCGGTTCGGTCATGTTACGGCATTATCAGGTGGGCCTATGTCAGTCTCCAGTTCAGCCTTGACATCCTCTAGAGACCTAAGACTCCCTTCCTGAACGTCCTTTATGCCCCTACGTAGCGCGGCCATCATTTCAGGGTCGGCCATGACCTCCATCGTTTCTATGACCGATTCGAATAGCTCCCAGGGCATCACGGCCAACACTGGTTTACCATGCCGAGTTAGAGCCACTGCCTGATTTTCTGCGGCCAAACGTTCGGGCAATTGGGTAATAATTGACCGAGCTTTGACAATAGGAATTTGCTCCGTTCCGTAGTCCCGATATGCTGTCATTCGGTTTCTCCATACGAGCGCCCAGTTCGGTTGTCCAGCCATGCAGCGAACCCGCCGGACAGCAGGGCCGGGTCGTCCAGCAACAGAGGAACGTCAGCGTTTCCGGGGGCTATCTTGGCGTGGATGAACCCCGGTCCTTCCACCTCAGCCGCCGACGCAAGAGCCGCACGGAACTCTTCGCTGCTTTCAGCTTTCCATGTCCTCAGACCGCATGACTCAGCCACCTTGGACAGGTCCAAATCCGTGGTGAAGGTGGGCTGTCCGCCCGTCGAGGCATAGGACTCATTGTCCAGCACTACCAGAAGCAGGTTCTTGGGTTTGACGTGGCCGATGGTGGCCAGGGCATTCAAGTTCATCAACATGCCGCCGTCGCCCTCGACTCCCACGCATTTATTGACCGAACTGCCCTCCAACGAGAGGCTCAGGCCCAGCAAGACAGAGCTCACGATGCCCATGGAGTCCACCACATAGAGATGGTTGGGACGCCGGTCGGCGTGGGCCATTTCCCTGGAAGTGGCACCGCAGGTGAAGACCACAGGGTCATCCGGGAACTCGCCAGAGAGGGACTGCAAAAGCTCTAACCTGGAGGGAAGCTGCGCCAATTTCACTCCTTGAGATTGATGAAGACGATTACAGGCCGGTGGGTCAAGTGGCTGTAGTCGTATGCCTGGCCAATGGCGCGGGGCCATTCATCCAGTGGGACCCTGTAGTCCAGAACGAACGCCTTGACATGCATGGCCTCCACCATGGCTATCGCGTTCTCGGAATAGGTGTGCACTGCGGAGTTGTATTCGCCGAACCCGCCCCGTCGGATGGCCATGATTAGCATGGGTGTGTGGTAGGCCATAGCGAAAGTAGTCAGAGCTACGATCGAGTTGCCCAGCCCCACATCCTGATACAGCAGCACGCCCTTCTTGCGTCCCAACGACAGGCCGCCGGCGACCCCGATTCCCTCTTCTTCACGAGCCACGGAGAAGCAACGGACGTCCGGATTGTTCTGGAAGTGGTCGATGATGGGGGCGCCCACACTGTCGGGAATGTGGATGAAGTAGTCCAGGCCTATGCTTTCCAGACCCTCGATTACAGCGTCACATGCTTGGTCTCTTCTGGCCATTCGGACTCCGCAGGGACAGGGTGGCAACTTGACGGCCAGGCAGGCCTGTAAGCCGGGTTCTGTACCCTTCCCAATGGGAAGGGCGGCGGCCATCTATCTAGGCCCGCCGTTGCCGACGGGCTCAAGCGGCCAACCCGGGGACGGGCCGGACGCCCATAGTCCCCCTATTTGGCCTTGCTCCGGGCGGGGTTTGGCCGCCTGCACGTCGCCGTACAGGCCGGACGCTCTTACCGTCCGATTTCACCCTTGCCCTCAGGTTTCCCTCAAGCCGACCTCAACCCGGCGTTTGCCAAGCGTCAGGTCTAATGTTGAGAGGAAGACCAGAAGGGCGGTGTAGTTTCTGTGCCACTTTCCGTCCGCCGACTCCTGAAAGTCGGCGACCTGGGCGTTACCCAGCGCCTTGCCCGGTGGAGCCCGGACTTTCCTCCATCCTCCCTCGTAGGGAAGGACAGCGGCCACCCGTCCTGCCTGGCCGGTTGCTCAGTTGGAATGTAGCACAGGGCAAAAACAGGGTCAAGGAAAAGGTGTTTTACTATCGGGGAAGAGGCGGGTGTGGGTTCAGGTAATCATGAGGATGCGGCCGCAGCTGCCACAGCGGACGGCCTCGCGGCCCATCCGGACCTTCTGGAGCTGGTGAGTGGGAAGGGACATCCGGCAGCCTCGGCAGAGCCCCCGCTCCACCTTTACCACTGCTTCTCCAGCTTTGGACGTCCGCAATTGTTCATAAACAGCCAGGTCTCTGGAAGCAACCGACGCAGTGAGGCTTTCCCTGCGCTCTTCCAGTTCCTTGATGCGCTCTCGAATGTCATCCGAATCCCCTATGAGCGTGTACTGCTCCTGCTCCCAGTTTTCCTCGGCTGGAGACTGTGATTCCTCCAGCTCATGGACCCTGTTCTGGGTCTCCTCGAGGTCCATCATCGTGGCCAGCAGGCCGGCGTCGGCCTCCTGCAATTGCTCTTTCAGGTAATTGACCTCATTCTGCAACCGCTCCATCTCCTTGGGGCTGGTAATGGAGCCGCCGTAGAGCTTGCCTTCGACTCCCTGAAGCTTAGTGCGCAGGGATTCCGCCTCCAGGTCCTGGCTCTTCTGTTGCAATTGCAACCTGGTCATTTCGACCCTTTCATTCTCCAGGGAGCGGGCGATTTCATCCAGGGCGCTCCGGTCGCCGATGCGACATTCCATGGAGGAGAGAACGGCCTTCTCGTGCTCCAACTCTAAGTCCAACTCTTGAAGCGCGTACAGATTTTTTGCGGTGGTCATGAGGCCAGTCCAGGCATTAAATCGGGGGAAGGGGGCCAAGTCGGCTCCTAGCCTGGATTGTAGGCAGGGCCATTTCAAAAGTCAACGAATGGCTGACGGCGTGCAATCCACTCCTGACGATGATACAATCTGAACACGTAGGTTGAGGGTATGAGACTCTGGTCGAAACCCTTATCCAGCCGGCACAAGAGGCTTAGCCGGAACTAGACAGAGACTTTAGCGTGCTGCGTCTGTTCAACACTCTGGGCAAGAAAGTCGAGGAGGTGACAACCCTCGAGCCCGGAGTGGTGCGCATGTACACCTGCGGCCCCACGGTCTACAGATACGCCCACATCGGAAATCTCCGGTCATACCTCATGGCTGACTGGATTCGCAGAACGCTCCTACAGCGAGGACAGAACGTTGTCCACGTCAAGAACATCACCGACATTGGCCACATGCGCCAGGAGGCCCTGGAAACCGGCGGCGACAAGATAATCCTGGCGGCCATCTCAGAGGGCAAGACGCCAAAAGAAATAGCGGACTTCTACACCGACAGCTTCCTGTCGGATGAAGCTCAATTGAACATACTCCCAGCCCACCATTTCCCACGCGCCACCGACCACGTGCAGGAGATGGTGGAAGTCATCCAGAAGCTTTTCGCCAACGGCCACGCCTATTCTTCAGGAGGAAACGTCTATTTCGACGTAGCCAATTTCGGAGACTACGGCAAGCTCTCAGGAAACCTGGAAGAGGGGCTTATGGAAGGAGTCCGTTCAGAGGTGGACCCGGACAAGCGAGACCCTCGGGACTTCACTCTCTGGAAGAAGGCGGAAGAAGGCCGAGACATGAAATGGGACAGCCCCTGGGGCGAGGGGTTCCCCGGCTGGCACATCGAATGTTCCGCCATGTCAACGAAGTACATGGGCGAGCAGCTGGACATCCACACCGGAGGCGTAGACAACATCTTCCCTCACCACGAAGACGAGATAGCCCAGAGCGAGGCTGCTTTCGAAAAGCCCTTCGTGAGGTATTGGGTCCACGGCCAACACCTGCTGGCCGACGGAGTCAAGATGTCCAAGTCCGCCGGCAACGAGTTCATACTTCAAGACCTGGTTGACAGAGGATTCGACCCTCTGGCTTTCCGGTACCTGTGCGCCACCGTCCGTTACCGCCACCGCATGAACTTTACCTTCACCGCCCTGAAGTCGGCACAACGGGCATTGACGAACCTGAGGGACAGGGTATGGGAATATCGCTGCATGACCAACGGCCCCGTTCCTTCCAACGGCAGCAACGAGGCCACTAACGACTGGCGCCGGAAGTTTGGCGACACGGTAGACCAGGACCTGAACATCCCAGGCGGCCTGGCGGTCATGTGGGACATGGTGAGGTCTGATTTGCCGCCTAAAGCCAAGCTGGACCTCGCTTTGGAATACGACCAGGTCCTCGGACTTGGTCTGGACACAGTGCCAAGCCTATATCACACACCTGACAACATATGCGACTCCGCGTCGGTCCGTGACGCCCTCCGAAAGGCGGCTAACTACCCCAGGGCTGACGAGATACGGGAACGGATTAACTCCTCAGGGTATTTGGTGAAGGACACACAAATCGGCCCGATGCTGCGCCCGATGACTCCTCGGGAAAAAGCAGTGGAGCGATGGCCCGCAGTGTCGTCGTCGCGGGAAGTGGAGTCGCTGTTGGACGCGCCGGACGCCGCCGAATTCTCCTATGTGGTCCTGGCCAATGACCACATAGAGGACGCGAAACGATGCGTCGACAGTGTGCTGAAATGGGCTTCAGACGACCCATTTGAGATCATCATCGTAGACAATGGCTCCACCGACGGCGCCGCCGAGTGGGCCGAGGAATTGTCCGAGGACAACCCGCGAGTGCGAGCTATACACTGCGACCATATCCTAGGCGACGGGGCCGCCAAGAACATCGGGCTGAAACAGTCGCGGGGCGCCATCGTCCTGATTCTCGACACGTCGGTCGAGGTCTTGGGGAATGTCACCAGCCCATTGAAGGCCCTGCTCGGCCAGCCTTCCGTGGGAATGGCCGGGGCATGGGGAGTGACGTCCCCTGACCTGAGGAATTTCAATGAGGACGGGGCGGTGGGCGAGGTGGACGCTATGCAAGGCTACTGCATCGCGTTAAAAAGGGAGACTCTTAACGTCACTGGCCTGATGCGGGAGAACTTCCGATTCTACCGCAACCTGGACTTGGACTTCAGCTTTCAGTTCAAGGACAAGGGATATAAGATCGTTGCGGACGACACCCTTCCCCTGGCTCGCCATCAACACCGGCAGTGGGACGCCCTGGGCGAGGCGGAGCGGGACGAGTTGAGCCAAAAGAATTTCCGCCGGTTCCTGAAGAAATGGGGCCACCGAACAGACTTGCTGGCAGTTCACATCCCTCATGAGCATCACCATGACCATGATGATGACCATAACGATGACCACGATCACTAGGCGGCAGCCAACACCTATATATTGCCAAACACATTCTAGATCACCTCACGAAATTCCCCTGTTGATTTCTTCAACATCATCACTCCATTACGCGGGGCGCCGGGCCGAGACTGGAGACTCGCGACCTGCTAAAACCAAGTTAACACCGGCGCCACCAGCTATTGTTAATGACGGGGAAGCCCGTTGCAGGCGCAGCGCCGACCTGCGAAGTCGGTCGTGGGCGTGCTAATGCCAAGGTTGGGTTCGATTCCCTCTCTCACCGCCAATTCATAGCTAAGGCCAGAGTGGACTCGAACCTTCCCTGACGAACACGGATGTGGCTGGTCCCATCCGACCATGCCGTGTTGAGTGCAAAGGAAAGTCGCGCCGAATCGGTGGGCGAGCAAGCCCGATCTGATGCTCCCTTCCGCCGCCAGTCTTCAAGCGTTACAGTAACGGGTCCCCTCCATCGCGATCGATGGGCTTGGACCTTTGGGCGTCATGCAGTCAGGGTCCACTGCCAGAGTCATGGGTGGGGACATTTGACATAGTTAATGATACCTCATAATCATATTTTGGCGCTGCTCCTTGAGGAGCCGCCCTTCGCACAAATAACTAAATGGCTACTATCGGTACAAGGTATTGATATGATATCTCAATATAAACCGCCATTACACCGGCAGAATGTCGCGGATGAACGCATCCATTCCTGAGTTTGTCCACGCAATGCCCGTGGTGCGAAATCCAGGCAGGCCAGCCCATGACTGTGTAGACGCCGAGCCAATTGTCCGGCTCGGCGGCCACACCAGGCTCTAGTCAAAGAAGAAGAAGGCCACTACTGCGAGTTCCAGCCGGATCGCCAAAGGGCATTAGTTAGGTAGCTCAATTTGACCAATCAGACTGAATCTAAAAGGAGAGTAAGACTCATGACCAGACCTCAGGCACAACTCAGACCTCGCACGAAGCCACTGCTGGCGGCCTTTTCCTGGCTGCTTGCCTTGACGCTATTGTTGTTCCTCGTCGGGTGCGGTGGCGATGAGGCGCCCACAAGCGAGCCCACGGCCACCCCCACCCAGCCGGTCGCTCCAACAATCCAGCCAACAACGGCTCCACAGGCGACGTCGACGGCTATGCCCGAGCCTACTGCGACAGCTATGCCTACGCAAAGTCCCACGGCTACCCCCGCGCCCGAGCCGACCGCGACAGCCATCGCCACCCGCATTCCGGCGGCTACCTCCACGCCCGAACCGGCGGTCGTTGCTATCAACAACTGCGGTGTGGAGACCGTCTACGACGCGGTCCCTCAGCGCGTGGTGGCCACAGACACTAGCGCGCTCGAGGTTCTGGTGGCGCTCGGGTTGCAGGACCACGTCATCGGTTACTTTGGCGGCACACCAGACCGTCTCCAGCCCCAGCACCAGGCGCGTGCGGCGTTGGTAGAGCGCCTGGGAGGCAGCTTCCCTTACCCCTCACTGGAGGCGGTCCTGGCGCCGGGGCCCGATCTGGTGTTCAGCTATGGCTTCAACGAGAGCGCAGGTCTTACGGGACAGAACCTGCGAGACTCCGAGGTGCACAGCTTCTCGTTCACGGAAGCCTGCCCGGACTTCTCCGGCAAAGTAACCCTTGAAGTGATGTTCGAGGATGTCCGTGCCGTTGCGCAGATCTTCGAAGTTGAGCCCCGCGCCGAGGAACTCCTAACCTCATGGGAGCAACAGATAGCAGATGTCGCGGCGGCGGTCCCGGCCGGCGAACCTGTACGGGTTTTCTACTTCGATTCGGGCGAAGAGGCGCCGTTCACGGCGCTGTCAGGCTCCGTGATGTCGGACATCATCAGCCGAGCCGGCGGCATGAACATCTTCTCGGATGTGAGCGGTGCTTGGGGCACCGTGGACTGGGAAGCTGTCGTGGAGGGCGACCCGGAGTTGATAATCTTCGTCGATTACGGCTTTGGCGGCCCGGATGCAAACCGGACGTTCCTGGAGTCCAACCCTGCTCTGTCCGGAATGTCGGCGGTAGTGAACGGTCAGTACATGTCGCTGACGTTCCTCCAGAGCGTGCCCGGGCCACAGAACCTTGACGGCCTTATTGAGGTAGCGACCGCGGTGCGCCGTGTGAATGCCGCCCGCTAATGTGCTGCAATCGCCGCTGCCGGGATGAGACTCTATTCATCCCGGCAGCGTGCTCACCGCCCTGGAGGAAGCCACGAGCGCGGTGACAACTACCCGGGCGGGCACACTGAGGCGCGTCTTCTCCTTAAGCTACCCAATCGCCGTGGCGAACCTCGCCCACATCGTGCTCGGCCTTGTTGACACCGCGATGATCAGTCGCGTCTCCACGGAGGCGCTCGCTGCAGCGGCCGTCGCCTCGTCGGTCAACATTGCTGCCAGCATGCTGTTCAGCGGATGGGCAACTGCTGCACAGGTGATCGCGGCCCGCCGGTTCGGCGAGGGACGTCCGGTGGACATCGGGCGATTGCTGGATGTCTCGTTGTTCCTAGGCGTCAGCGCTGGCCTTGTGGTCCTGCTCGCCCTGAGCATTGGCGCGAGTTCACTATTCGCTGCGTTCGGTGTGAGCGAGAACGTGCAGGCTGAGGGCGTGCCTTATCTCCGGGCGCTCGCGTTCGCCGCACCGCTTGCCGGCGCAACAGCCATGTTCCGCGCCGTCTACGCCGGAGTGGGGGAGACCAGCGTGGCCATGCGCATGACGTTTCTCGTCAACGCCATAAACATCCCGCTGAACTATATCCTGATCTTCGTGGTCGGCTGGGGACTACTTGGCGCTGGCGTAGGGACTGCGATCTCCATATCCGTTGGCTGCGTCTACATGAGTCAGTTCGGCTGGAGACGCTTCCGTGGCACGTACCAACTGTTCCGAGTCAGGCGCCTCGGCCACTTTCGACAGATGCTTCCGCAACTCTGGGCTATAGGCTGGCCAGAAACGGCCATGCTCTTTCTGAGTTACATCAACAACGTCCTCGTGCTCAGGATTGTCGCCTCGCTGGGCGCCTCGGTAATCGCCGGGATGCACGTCGTCACCAACGTACAGCAAATCCTCTGGACGGTGATCTGGGCTCTTTCGACGGGAGTGTCGATCCTCGTCGGTCATAGCATCGGCGCCCGCGACGAGGGGACAGTGGCGCAGACCGAGCGGGCGGGGCTACTGCTGATGGTCGCCCTGCCGGCGATCTTGCTGACGCCGGCGCTCGTCGCTCCGTCCCCGATTCTGCATTTGCTCACCCCAGATGCAGATGTCGTGACCGAGGCCAGCAGCGTCCTTATAATCCTGGCCCTGCAAGTGCCCTTCATGGCTTCGAGCATGGTACTGGCCGCCGTGCTGCGCGCTGCTGGCGACTCCAAGTGGGTTTTCTACACATCCACGGTTTCCAGCTACCTGGTCATGGTGCCGCTGTCGTGGCTGCTCGCCATACCCTTCGGATGGGGGCTCACCGGCGTGTACGTCGCCGGAATCGCCTTCTTCGCGGCGCGGACGGCCGGGGCGTGGTGGCGCTATCGGCAGGGGGCCTGGCGGACGGCGGTAATATGAGGTCTACATTGATAAACCGGCTGATACGTTCCGGCCCAACGCGTTCGCTTGGTGGCGCATCACGCCCTCACAGGGTGGCCGGACTTGGCTTCGCCGCGGCGCTGGTGGGGCTCAGCGTTGGCCTGGGCGTGTCTATCGTACTGGCGGTGACCCTGGGTCCGGCGGACATCTCCCCTATGACAGCCTGGCGTATCGGAATCCACCAGTTCTGGCCAGATGCGGTTTCAGCCGACTGGTTGGCCGCCCACGAGCGGATTGTCTGGCACATCCGCCTTCCGCGCGCGCTCCTGGCCGTGATGGTCGGGGCAACACTCGCCGTGGTCGGCACGGTGCTCCAGGCGATGGTGCGGAATCCACTGGCGGACCCGACTATTCTCGGCGGGACCTCAGGCGCTGCAGCCGGCGCCGTGAGCGTCATTGTGCTCGGATGGGCTTTCGCGGGGGTCTACACGCTGTCGGTTGCTGCCTTCGCAGGCGGCCTCGCCGGTTACGGACTGGCTTTCCTTTTGGCGCACTCGGCAGGCGGCCTCAGTCCGTTACGGCTGGTGCTGGCCGGAATAGCGGTGAGCTACCTGTTCGCGGCCCTGACCAGCATGCTTATTTTCATCAGTGAGCATAATCAGACGGCGCGCGTCGCGCTCTTCTGGATGCTCGGCGCCCTGGGCGGCGCCGGGTGGGATAAGCTCGGGCTACCAGCTATCCTACTCGCTGCCGGGCTCGTATATCTCATGGCCCAAGCCCGCCCATTGAACCTGCTCCTCTTCGGCGATGAGACCGCGACAAGCATGGGGGCGCCGCCCGATCGGCTGCGTCGGGTCCTTTTTGTGGTTGTCGCACTACTCACTGGCACTTCAGTAGCGCTGGCCGGCGGAGTCGGGTTCGTGGGGCTTGTCATCCCGCACGCCGCCCGGATGGTGGTGGGCTCCGATCATCGCAAGGTCCTCCCGCTGGCAGCCCTCGTGGGGGCGCTATTCCTGCTGTGGTCAGACGTGCTAGCGCGGCTCGTAATCCAGCCCCGCGAGCTGCCGATCGGGGTGATCACGGCGCTCGTGGGCGCCCCGGTCTTCGCCCTGCTCCTACGTTCACGACTGCGAGGCTCAGACCATGCCAGGTGACCACCCGGAGTTTGACGCTACGAAGCCTGCAACGTCAGGGGCCAGTCCGCCCCCGCTGTCGCTGACGCTGTCCGGGGTTACAGTGGCAGTGGGTTCCGTAGAGATCTGCTCGGAGGTCAGCCTGGAGGTCGATGCTGGCCAGGTCGTGGGTATCATAGGGCCGAATGGCAGTGGCAAGACCACGCTGTTGCGCACCGTGTACCGGGTGCTGCGCCCGCGACTCGGACACGTGGTAGTGGGGGAGGACGACCTGTGGGAGTTGAGGCCGTCCGAGGCCGCTCGCCGTATCGCCGTCGTCGTGCAAGAGCCGAGATCCGATTTCGAGTTCACCGTGCGGGAAGTGGTAGCGATGGGACGCAGCCCTCACCAGTCATCGTTTGCCAGAGAGTCCTCCGACGACCGTCAGCGTGTCGATGAGGCGCTCGCTCACGTGAGCATTGCGGAGCTGGCCGCTCGGTCGTTCAGCACACTGTCCGGGGGAGAAAAACAACGGGCGCTGATCGCACGCGCCCTCGTGCAGGAGGCGCGTGTACTGATCCTCGATGAGCCCACGAACCACCTGGACATCCGCTACCAGCTTGAAGTGCTCGAGCTCATCCGTGGCGTGGGCGTGACCACTCTTATGTCGGTGCATGACGTGAATCTGGCGGCGGAGTACTGCGATCACGTCGTCGTGTTGCAGGGTGGTCGCATCCAAGCGGCCGGGCCAGTGGAAACTGTCCTGCTGCCGGAGGTGCTTGAACCCGTGTTCGGGGTAAAGGTTGAACGCGTGGCCCGAGCAGGGAAGCGGCCCCTGTATTGGTTCCAGAGTCGAGTTCAATCCTTCATTGGGCCAGGAAAACCAGATTCATGACCTGATAACGGGCGATGCCTGCCGTGTATCCGTTCCCCCGAAGCTTAGTCTAACGCTCGGTGCGTACGGGATAGTGATGTGCTCATAGCCGCGCCCACAAATTCAACATGATTCTGTCCTCAGGTCACTAGGCGCAGCCTAAATGAGAACCTCCCATCGACAAGTTCGCAAATCGGTGCGCCTCGGCCCGCTACTGGTTTTCGCTTTTCTGGGCATCATATAAGTAGAGAACGTTCTTTAAGAGGCCAGGAGACAGCAGATAGGAAAGCTTGAACTCTCTCCCAGTTTCGACCATTTGGGTAAAACCATATATAATCCCCAAACAATTAACAGGGCGCCCGTCGGTCCGGCGGGCGTTTGTTTCTGGGGAGGTTAAAGTGGACCAACCCGAACCCTACACCCGTGGAATGGTTGTTATCGCCCACGCCGACGACGCCGAGTTCGGATGCTCAGGCACTGTGGCCAAGTGGTGCAAGCAGGGCATGGAAGTCGTGTACGTGCTTTGCACCGACGGAAGCAAGGGCAGCGCCGACCCTGAGATGACCTCACGGAAGTTGGTGGAAATCCGACGGCAGGAGCAGATTGACGCCGGTAAGGTTCTGGGACTAAAGGATGTGGTCTTTCTGGGGTATGAGGATGCCATGCTCCAGCCAACGCTGGACGTGCGCCGCGACATTGTTAAGGAAATCAGGCGTCATAAACCCGACGTGCTCATTTGCCAGAGCCCGCTGCGGGCCATGCACCTTAAGAACTACATCGGGCATCCCGACCACCTGGCCGCAGGAGAAGCGACTATGTCCGCCGTTTTCCCTTCCGCCAGGGACAGGCTTACCTTTCCTGAGTTGCTGACCCAGGGACTGGAACCCCACAAAGTTCGGGAACTGATGATCATGGGCGCGGAAGAACCAGACAAGTGGATTGACGTGTCCGACACCATAGACATCGCTATGGAGGCCGTCCGCGCCCACAAGTCCCAAATAAAAGAGGACACGGTAGAACGCGTGAGGGAGCACAGACGGCAGGCCGGAATTCACCATGGAATGGGCTACGCCGAGTCCTTCAAACACTTCCATCTACGGTGACATTCGATTGACAAGAATCGCGCTGTTTTGTTAGTATCGCCAATGGCTTTTCGCCCAGAAGCCGTGCTATACCCGTTGTGAAGGACTAGCTTTCAGCGTGGAAGGGCGATTACCCCGAAAACCCCAACCGGAACAGATATTAGGAGGACCGAACATGAAGAGGGTTCTATCCAAGTACAGATGGTCCCTGATAGGGGTCATGGCCGTCGTACTAATGGTCGTAGGCGCGGCCTGCGGCGGCGAAGATCCCACCGCTACCCCGGCGCCGACGAACACGCCGGTTCCCCCGACTCCAACAGCCATGGCGATGGAACCTACCGAGGAGCCGACGGCTATGATGGAGGCAACGCCGACCGCCATGATGGAAGAGGAAACGCCGACGGCCATGCCCGAGGACGGCGATGGCATGATGATGGAGGGCAAGCCCGGCGGCGTGATACCGATGCAGTCGCTGTGCGGACCCAACTTCCAGATGATTCACCTCGCCAGCTTCTGCGGTCAGATCCACGCATCTCCCGTTTACAACAACATCGTGGAACTGAACCCTGAAACGCCCGATCCCATAGACATACGGGGAGACCTTGCGGTCGATTGGTCCGTGTCGGACGACTCGCTTACCTACACGTTCAATCTGAACCCCAACGCAACCTGGCATGACGGACAGCCCGTCACTGCCGAGGACGCGGCTTTCAGCATGCAACTCTTCACCGACCCAGGCAGCATCAGCGAAGCGGACTACGCCGCCCTCTGGGAGGAGACGCAAGGGACGCGCCGGAGCGGTCGGGGCAGCGACCTGGCCAACTACCTGGCCAGTGCCAGGGCGGTAGACGCCAACACTGTTGAACTGACGCTGAACTTCCCGTCAGGAGCTTTCTTGCTGGTGTTGGCCGCCGATGAGTTGGCGGTCCTTCCCAAGCACCAACTGGACGCTGGCGTGATTCCCAGCTTCAGGGACACTGACACCCTGATGGGTTCGGGCCCGTTCCTGATGAAGGAATACAACGACCAGGTATCCACGACTCACGAGAGGAATCCCAACTACTTTAAAGAGGGCAGACCCTACGTCGACGAGTTGCAGCACTTCCCCATAACCGACAAAGCGTCGATCATAGGCGGCTACAGGACCGGGCAATTCCTCATGGGAGACAGCCTCCGCAACGGCTTGAACGTGGTCCAGGTCACAGAACTCGAGAATGAAATCCAGGACAGGGCCACCGTCCACTGGTCCCCCGCAGGCGGCATGGCCGTCATGATGAACGCTCGAGTGGAGCCCTTCGACGACCCCGGGGTGCGCCGAGCCATGATACTTGTGTTCCACAGACAGCCCATCATTGAGACGGTCACCCTCGGACGTGCAGTTATAGGGTCTCCCTTCGCTCCTGACCAGGCTTGGAGCTACCCCTTGGAAGAGGCTCTGCAGTTCCCAGGTCTGCGTGAGAGTGCACCCGGCGTCAAGGACCAGAGAGACCTCGACGAGGCCAAGAGTTTGGTGGAAGCGGCCGGCTACGGACCAGGCTACCAGGTCACACTGGCCTGTCTGAACGCTGAGGAGTACTGCCAGGTCGCCGTCATATTGAAGGACCAGTTGGAACAGTTCCTGGGTTGGGAGGTTGACATCGAACAGGGAGAGGTCGCTCCCTTGTGGGCCAGATACCTGGAGGGAGACTACCAGTTCGCTTCCCAGGCGTTCTCCTGCAGCATACCCGACCCTGACGGTTGCATGTCCACCTGGGCCATGGGAAGCCAGCGGCACGCCCAGTTGACTGGCCACTACAACGAGGACGCTCAACCGCTGTGGGAGGCCCAGCAGCAGGAAGCGGACCCTGCCAAGAGGGCTGCCATGATGCGGGAGATAAGCGGCTACCTGCTGGAAGACTCCACGGAAGCAGTGCTGTACCACAGCCAGCTGAGCTGGATAGTGGACAACCGGATACACAACTTCAACATTCCGACTACCTCCGGTTCCCACAAGAAGCACGAGCACCTGTGGTGCGACCCCGCGTGCTAGAATAAAGGCAATACGAGACCGTCAACAGGCCGGGGAGGCGTCACAGCCCCCGGCCTGTTGTATAATGCGCCTTGACCGCCAGGCGATTGTAGCCAGAGGAACTGTCAGGTAAGCGACACACCATGCAAGCCTATCTAGCTAAACGAGCCCTGTTGGTAATCCCAACTCTGCTTATCGTCGTTACCCTGGTGTTCGTCATATTGCGTCTTGTGCCCGGAGACCCGGCCGTCATGCTGCTGTCCGGCTCGGTGGGTGAAGACACATTCACCGAAGAAGACCTGAACAAGATGCGTGCGAAGCTGGGCACAGACAGGCCGTTGATAGTCCAGTACGGTACTTGGCTGGGCAATATGTTCAAGCTGGACTTCGGAAAGTCCTTCCATCGTGACACCCCTGTATTCGACACCATCAAGGAAAAATTCCCCATTACCCTCGAGTTGGCTATTTTGTCGTTGCTAGTGTCCACGATCATTGCGGTGCCCATGGGGGTCTACTCGGCGTTAAAGCAGGACAGCATTGCGGACTACGTGCTCCGCCTCATCTCAATCACTGGGATAGCCGTGCCCAACTTCTGGGTTGCCGTACTCGCCGTGTACATACTCTCCAGCTATTTCGAGTGGCTCCCGCCCTTCGATTACAAGACATTCCAGGAAGAGCCTCTGACCAATATGAAACAGATGGTCTTCCCCGTCATCGCCCTGGGGTTCTCTCAGGTGGCCCTGATGGCCAGGCTCACCCGCTCGTCGGTCCTGGAGGTACTGAGGGAGGACTATACACGGACCGCCAGAGCGAAGGGCCTACACGAAATGGTCGTAGTCTATCGACATGCCCTCAGAAACGCGCTGCTTCCGGTGGTCACTGTGGCAGGATACCAGTTCAGCACTCTTCTCGGCGGCACGGTGCTCATAGAGAACATTTTCAACGTACCGGGCATGGGAGACGGCCTCTTTGACGCCATCGGCCTCCGGGACTTTCCGATGATTCAGGCCATCGTTGTGGTCATCACGATTATCGTTCTTCTCCTGAACCTAATCATAGACCTGCTCTACGCCTGGCTGAATCCGAGGATACGTTACGCCTAGACTCTAACAACATTAAACGAACATGGAACAAGAGCAACGAATCGGAGAGTCTTTCGATCAGTCTGTGGCCGCCGGGCTCAGGCCGGCCAAGGGCGTGTGGGGCAACTTGGCGAGCTTCGCCCGTCGGAAGCCGCTGGGGGCCATAGGCGGCATACTGGCCTTCCTGCTGTTGGTCGTAGCCGTCTTCTCCCCCCTTATACAAACTCACAACGAGGACAGGACTTCCACCGCCACGTTCCAGGCTCCAAGCTCCGAGCACCTGCTGGGGACCGACAGCGTAGGTCGGGACATATTCAGCCGGATAGTGGTCGGCACCAGGCTCTCTCTTCAAGTCGCCCTCATCAGCGCTTTTGTTGGCTGCGGAATCGGACTGGTAGTGGGAGTGACAAGCGCATACCTCGGAGGGATAGTCGACCTGGTGGTCCAGAGGATCATCGACGGGCTTATCGCCTTCCCTGCCCTGATTTTGGCCATAGCCATATTGGCCGCCCGGGGACCCTCGCTGCAAAATGTCATAATCGCACTGTGCATACTGTTCATACCCAACACTGCGCGCATTGTCCGGTCCCAAGCGCTTGCTATACGGGAGATGGACTACATCGTAGCCACCCGTTCAATCGGCTCCGGCGACCTCCGGATCATCATGCGTCACATACTTCCCAACTGCCTTGCCGTGTGGATTGTCATGTTCACTTTCCAGATCGGCGTTGCAGTGATTGCCGAGGCGGGCCTGTCGTTCCTGGGTCTCGGCGTCGGCCCGGACGTTGCAACATGGGGCGGAATGCTCCAGGAAGCGCGATCCAACTTTATAGGCTCAGGCTTGTGGCTGCCGTTGTTCCCAGGACTTGCCATCGCTATCTTGGTGTTCTCCTGGAACCTCCTCGGCGACTCTCTGAGGGACGTCTGGGACCCGCGCCTCAGGGGCACCGACTAAGGCGGAGTCCTACCGGCAGCTCAGGGCTCCGTTAGCGTCAACAACTGGTCGGCGGGAACGTCGGTCACCGTCTGCACCTTTCCCGACGGCCACAGCACCTCTATCCGGTCTACTACCTTGCTGTCTCTCAAACCAAAATGCGCCGGGACCACTGAGTGTGAGATGTGGCCCTGGGCCGCGCCAACTTCCTGAACCTGAGTGACTTCCCCAGCGTGGACCTTTATCCTTGCGCCCATGCCGTCCCGGTTGGACGTTGTCCCGACGGTCCTGACCTGCAGCCAGTGATGATCGGTGTGGGTTGTGTTCTGGAATAGACGCAGCGGGCCATATTCTCCGGTGAGTCTGCCCATGTTCACGACGGCCAGGTCCAAGCGTCCGTCGCCGTTGAAATCTGCCACCGCCACTTCCCGACCGGTGCCGGGATCGTCAGCGCCACTGAGGTGGGACACGTCCACGAAGGTCCCGTCACCCGCGTTCATGAACACGGCGTTGGGCTGGTCCAGTGGAGTCTGGTACAGCTCGATGTCTGACCTGCCGGTGTCGTAGTAGAGCGCCCATAGCTCCTTGTCGTTGTAGTCTATCTGTCCAGCGACATAGTAGATGTCCAGCAGACCGTCGTTGTCCAGGTCGGCGAAGGCCGTCCCCCACCCGTCGGACTCATCCGCCTCGGTCCCCGGCAGAGTGCCTCTGCCTACGCCAGTCCTGATAGTCACGTTGTCAAAGACGCCGTTGCCTCGATTTTCCAGGAACTCGCTGTCGCTGATGTCGGTCATGTACATGTCCAGGTCGCCGTCACGGTCGTAGTCTCCGACCGCCAGCCCCATGCCGAATATTGCCAGGTCGACCCCCGCCGCCCGGGACACGTCTACGAATTTCCACTCCCCAGAAGAATCAGGGCCGTCGTTCCGCCAAAGCACGTTGGGCTGGTTCTCCTCGCCGAAGTCGTTCACCACGTATATGTCCTGGTCTCCGTCGTTGTCATAGTCGAAGAAGGCCGGCTTGAAACCTGCCCCTTTGATGGCGTTGGGGAACCCGGAGCCGTCTCCCAGCAGATTAGTAGCCTCGGAGAAAGTCCCATCGCAGTCGTTGCGGTAGAGGGCCAACGGCCTCACGTTGTCCTGAAACGCCCGCCCAAGAGCCCTCAGGCCGAAATTGGCGTCATCAACGTGGCGGACGACCAGAAGGTCAAGGCAACCGTCGCGGTTGTAATCGCCCCAGGCGACCCCGGTAGTGCGGTGTGACGAGTCCGGGTCCGCTACGCCAGCTTCTCTGGTAACGTCAACAAAGGTTCCGTCGCCCATGTTCTGAAACAGCTTGCTGTCGCCGTAGTTGCCTACGAACAGGTCCAGGTCCCCGTCGTTGTCATAGTCTCCCCAGCCCGCGCCGTGGCCCCGGGACCGCTTGTCCTCCACTCCCGCGGCTTGCGCCACGTCCGTGAAACTGCCGTTGCCGTCATTCCTGTAGAGAGCGTTGGCGCCGGCCGAGTTGGTCACGTAAATATCGATCAGGCCGTCTCCGTTGTAGTCTCCCGCCGCCGCCCCGCCGCCAAAGTTGAAGAGGGCGTCGTCGCGTGCGTGCTTGAAATCGATACCGACCTCTTCAGAGACGTCGACGAATGTGACCGGCTGCACGCCCCTAGCCCTGATTTCTTCCTCGGTCAGCCTCACTACAGGCGAGGCGGCCTCCGTCACCTGGGCTCCGTCAGAGTCCTCCCAGATGAAGGCGCCGATGCCCATTACCGCCAGTCCTCCAACCGCTCCCAGAATCCACGTCGCGGCGGCGAATGCCCCCACAGCCCGCTTTGGCATCACTTTTGCCAGGCCCCAGAAGGTAATTGGCCCCCCGGCAGCCGCCGTAAATAAAAGGGTCGCTGCCGGCGCAGTCCCCATGCCAAACAGCAGCAACAACGCTACCAGCGGGATTTCGAAGAGCAGGGGCACGTTGATGAGCAAGCCGAAAGTGGCGGCAATGACGACGCCCTGTACGTCGTTGCCCAGGTAATCCGGTATGACTTGGGGGTTCACCCACTGGATGACCAGTCCGCTGGCGAACCCGGCTATCACCATGATGGGTCCCAGACGGACCAGGTATCCTATGCTGGACTTGGCCCAGTCCCGGAACGCCTCCCGCAAGGTTGGACCCCATCCCTCGTCCGTAGGAGCCAGGAACGGGTCGGGCATCTCCTCCACGGAAACCCAGGGCTGTTCCTCTTCGCGCTGTTTCCGGCGAACGGCCAATACCACAATCGGGCCGATGAGCACTGCCCCGACTATGGCCAGAAACAAACGGCTGAAACCCAGCAGCGGAGAGAATACGAAGAAGACCATCGCCAGCGCGGGAATGTTCATGGTGGCGGAGCTTTGCACCATGGCGATGGACCCGGCTATCCCGATGCCCCTCCGCTGGAAGGCCGATGAAACCGGCACAATGCAGGCGGAGCACAGGTTCATGACAGGCCCAATGGCCATCCCTGTGGCCGTCTGCCTCAACGTGCGCCCGGAAAACATATTCCGGGCGCTGCCCGGCGGGAACAAAAATGCCTCAGCGATCCCGGCGACGACAAAGGCAAAGGTCATCCCCAGGGCCACCAAACGCAGGTAGGTCAACGAGAAGACCCACCAACGCTTGAGCAAGCTCTCGCCGGGTTCTCTCTCTATGCAGAACCCCTGGAAGCACTGGACCTCGGGCGCGGACACCGCCTCCAGGTCCTCTCCCACGATGTCCAGCTTGGGGAAGCGGTTGAACGACAGGAACAGAGCGACTATTGCGACTAGCAGCAGCAGCCCGATAAGCCGCTTCTTTCCTACGGAGGTCGCCAGCATAGAGACATTATATGACTATGGCGCAAACCGGGGCTGGGAATGGAGGATGCACTGACGTCAGGGAATGGCTTCCTAGTGTCCAGGAGAGCAAAGATGTCGGCTTTATTCCACAAAAGCTCTGGTTTGCGTGCTGTGTCAGTAGACGCGATAATTATTTGAGGGACTTGGAGGACGATATGGCGACGGTTGAGGAACGCGTCAGCAGGCTTGAAGGGGCGTACGACCACTTGGCGACCAAGGCCGACCTTGCGGCCTTGGAAAGCAAGCTGACTTATCGCATGGCAAGCCTGCAACTCATTGGGATGGGCGTTACAATCAGCGCCGTAGCCGTGATAGTGCGGTTCTTGGGATAACCAATACTACCAGGAACGCAGACTCCCTGCACTTCTCTCTTAAGACCGAAGATACCCCCTGGAGTCTTGGTCTTTCATTTGACACCCTCTAACCTTCACGACCTTAATCGGATGTGTTAGGTCATGTTGATTGACTTATCTGACGGGTGTATCCATCCTCCGTATGACGGACACTAGAGGTAGTCTTTGGCCAGGATTTCCATCTGCTCGATGGCGTCTTCCATGGAGAAGCCGCTGAGTCCGATGGCAATGCAGTCGACCCCAGCCTCAACGAGGGCCTCCAACTCCTCTCTGGGGCGGGGCTTGTAGAACTGACGGCCTCCCAGGGAGTTCAGGGTGTTGTGGGTGGTGATGATCTCGAAGTGCTCGTCGCCACGGCCGGCCTTCTCTGCCAGCTCCTTTATGGTGGCCCTGGCGTCCTTGACCTGGTCGGGCGTCACGTTGCCGGGAATCCAGCCGTTGCCGTAGGCTACGATCCGCTTGAACACGTTCCTGGCGTGACCGCCCAGCAGGACGGGTGGGTGCGGCTTCTGAGCCGGTTTCGGCCAGCACCAAACGGGGTCGAAGTCGTAGTATTTGCCGTGAAACTCCGCTTCCTCTTTCGTCCAGAGTTCTTTCAACGCCAGGACGCCTTCCCTGGTTTGGCCCCATCCCCGTTTGAAGTCGGCGTACCCGAAACACTCCAGCTCTTCCGGCGTGTTGCCCATGCCCACGCCGAAAATCACCCGGCCGTTGGAGAAATAGTCCAGAGTAGCAACCTCTTTGGCCAGGATGCAGGGGTGCCGGTCGGGAATAACGCAAATCGCAAAACCCAGCTTTATCTCGCTGGTCACGGCGGAGGCCCTTGCGAAGGCTATGAACGGGTCCACCATCCAGCCTAGAAACTCCGGGTTGAGGCCGTCCGGCGAACCCTCCCATTTGTAGTATTCCTGTTCTTCTTCGGTGAAGCTTACGGACCCCGGCCACACCTTGATTTTGGTGGGGCGCACCGGATGTTCCGCCAGCCAAATCGAATCGAATCCCAAGTCTTCCGCACGGGGCGCAAGCTCCGCCAGGTCCAGCGGGGATCCGATAACGTAGGGAACTGTGAAGCCGATTCTCATTGTCTTACTCGAGGACATGACGGCCTCCGGCTTGAATTAAACAGAGGGTCAGCCCTTCGACCGGCTCGGTACAAGCTTGTCGAAGGGCTTGGATCGAACAGTTTTTCTAGAACAGGGCGATGGGGTTTACGGGCGAGCCTGTGCCTCCCGCCATCTTCAGTGGAGCCACCACCAGCATAAACTCGCTCCGCCCCTCGGCCCTGAGAGCCTCGGCCAGTGGCCTGAGTGCAACGTTATCCACGATAGAGGCTCCAAAGGCGTATATGATGGAGTGGACTGGGCTGTAGCTTAGCGGGAAGTCCCAACCCTCATACCCGGTCGGGCCAGCCTCCTGCATGTCCCACGCAATCATGCAGATGTCGTTCTCGCGAATGAACTGGATGCAGGACGCGTGAAGTCCCGGTTTAGGATTGGCCCCATATCCGGCGCCTGGATTGTCCTCCTGCCACGCCTCGCGGCCGCAGTAGAAGGCCAGCGCGTCGCCCGGCTCAGGCGTCACGCCCTGGGCCTTGCATATATCTTCGATCTCCCACGCGTGCAAGGGCTTATCGAGCGTCACGTACGGCTCTCCCCGGAACTTGGGAACGTCGATGAGAATGGCCCTGGTCACGATGCCGTCGGCCCATGCGGTCACAGCACCGAACTTGGCCCCGTCGTAGTCGATTACCTCGTCCGGGTTCTTGCCGTTGTACAGGCCGTTCTCGTCCCAAAGATGGCATATTGCGTCTAGGTGGGTGGTGGACATGCCGTGGAAGGCTATCCCGTAGAAGTCCATTGAGGCTCCGCCCCCCAAATTCCCGATGCTTCTTGCCTTCATCCAGTGCTGGGCGGGGTTGGGGTTCCCGGGACCCGGCTCCTTGGGTATAAACATGCTCAAGGACAGGCTCCGGCCGCACTTGATGACGCTTGCCGCTTGGAGCAGCTTGTCGGGCGTGATGAGGTTCATGGTCCCAACGTCGTCGTCGTCTCCCCATCGGCCCCAGTTGCGGCGTTCCTTCAGGTAAGACTCAATTTCCTCTTTGGTAGGCGGCGGTCGCTCCGGCATCTTGTCCCCCTTAGCGTGCGATTGTGTACACAGCCTCAAATACGAATTCCCGGCCCGCCAGACAGGCCGTTGAGGCTGATGCGAGTGTACGAGGGCGCCAGAAAGGTGTCAACTCCCAAGGGCCTTCCGCTCTTCTCGGACCATACCGTTATACCGTTCGCCGTGAGCTTGTCGAAGGGTGGTTCGACAGGCCTAACATGAACGGGAGACACACTGTGCCTGACAATCGACGGTCCCTGTCAACTCACCGCGTTGCGTTGACACGTAGTCGGGCGAGCCATATAGTTGCAGAAACTGTGCAGGGAGGTCCGCTTTGGCAACTATAGGACACGGCAAG